>JANNEK010000087.1:0-21074 GCA_031378605.1 Chitinophagaceae bacterium
CGTTAAACCATTGCCTAATTTTTCAGTTTTAATATTGCTAATGTCTATTTCTGGTTGATAAGAAGCGAGGTTCATTAAAAAAGCCGAATTTCTTTTTACCAAATCAGGTACAAGTTTGAAAGGAGGCGTAATAAGTACAAACGGATCAACACCTCCGACTTCTACTTTTTGATTGGGAAAATCAGGATGTACGATGCTCTTCCATTCAGTAAAACTAGTTGTTATACCCTCCTGTGCCGCCCATCGCAGGTAGTTTGCCGTTATATCTTCTACGCTGAATGCCTTTTCTTTTTTTGTAGTATCTGGTTTTGCTTTGGGTACCCACCACCCCGGGGAGCTAAAACTATATCGTCCATAATGATAATAGCTCCAGCTAAGAAAGTCACCACCAGCAGTAGATGTTTTTGGGGCATCTTTCAAATTAACGGTTTTATTGTATAAATCTGAAACCATCGTATTCACTTTTATATCTGGCTCAAGCCATCCGGCAGTTATAGTTTGCGTAGCTGCGGAAGCGTTATAGGTATAGGGGTTACCAAGGTTGTTGTTTGAACCATAACTTACGACTGCATAAACATTAAATTGTTCAAATAAGTAATCGAGCAGTGCTCTTGTTTCTTTTTCAGAAACGGGATATTCGCCCGCGCCCTGTGTAAAGGAAGGATGCCTAAACGTAAAGTTCTTATTGAACCATATACCTCCTTCGCCATCTTCATTAATACTTCCATCTTTATCCTGGTCAAGGCCCTCCTGCAACAAAAGATAATTTCCTTTTTCTCCTTTTGTAATATCTGCCTTAATTAAAACCCTGGCATCATCAGGATGCACTTTGTAATCACCCACCGGCGACTCAATGCGCATCAAGGTTATTTTTCCATTTGCATCAAGGTCATCAACTCCATCCTCATCAGTTTTTCCATCACGATCATCATCGGTACTAATGGAGTTTCCCTGCCGTTCATATTTTAATGAAGCAAAATATTGTTCCATGCCATCGGGGCTCATATTCGGAAAAACATAAAATGTAGTTTTCGATAGCAACGTTTTGATACTATCTGTTTGAGCACCCTGTAAAATATTTTCAACAAATCCAATTGAAAGTTCGGTGCCTAAAATATAGTTGCCTTCAATGCCTCCTGCAATAACAATAGCAGGTTTAGTTAAAGTGTTACCAGTTCCAATGGTCAGTTGCCATATATCTTTACCACCGGCTGTTTTTGTAAGGGAACTTACTTTGACAAATTGAGGGTAATTTTTAGCAAGTGCAAGTATTCGGCTTGTCTGCTGAGCATAATTGCTATAATTGTTCTGTGCACTTGAAAGAAAAGAAATTACTAATGCACAAACTAAGAAAGCTGTTTGTTTTGCGTTCATGAAGAAAAGTTTTGGTTCGCTAATATACGTAAAACAGGATGGGACAGGGGAAGAATTGATAAATGGTAGCCATAAAGAATCTTTGGGTAGCTACCGGGCTGTTGTGTTTATATTATCGTTGCTAAGTCCTGTTGAATTCCTGTTAATAAATGTGTGGGATGCTTTTTTACAAATCGGTATCTTTAACTACATCCTTCAAAACATCTTTTTAATTATGAAAAAGAATATTATTCTATTGATTGCCGGAATTAGTTTCATTACTTTTTCAAGGGCCCAAACCGGAAAAGTGTATGATAATCTTTCGTTGCCAAGTAAAATTTTGAAAGGCGATCGTAAATATGCTGTATATCTGCCTCCCGACTATGATAAATCGGAACGTAGCTATCCGGTACTCTATTTATTGCATGGTTCCGGCGACGACCAAACCGGTTGGATACAGTTTGGTGAAGTAATGCTGATTGCCGATAGAGCTATCAATGAAGGCAAAGCAACTGCTATGATTATTGTAATGCCTGATGCGAATACAGGTACCCGTGGGTATGTAAACAATGCTACCGGTACCTGGAATTATGAAGACTTCTTTTTCCAGGAACTGATGCCATTTGTTGAAAAGAAATTCAGGATCAAATCGGATAAGCGTTTTCGAGCTATATCTGGTTTATCGATGGGTGGCGATGGTACGTTTACATATGCCTTGCATCATCCGGAATTATTTTCTGCTGCTTGTCCGTTAAGTGCAGCGACTGGTCCACTAACAATGCCCGATGCGAAAAATTGGATCGGGCGAACGGACAAAGGTGTTGCCGATTCATTAATTGAAAAATATTATAAGCGTCAGAGTGTGGTAGAGTTGGTAAAGAATTTCCCGGATAGTGTTAAGAAATCCATTCGCTGGTATATCGATTGTGGGGATGATGATTTTTTATATGAAGGAAATTCATTGGTTCATATTGCGATGAGGAAGAGAGATATCCCCCATGAATTCCGAATTCGTAATGGAGGGCATAACTGGACTTACTGGCGCGAATCCTTACCCGAAGTACTTGCTTTTGTGAGTATGGGATTTCATCAATACTAAAAAATTAACCATCTGAAATTTCGGAGGGGTAATTTTATTAAAGAAATATTTATTTATATCGAATTATTTTATTTCAACACCCACCGAAACCCTTGTTTCATCCAGGAAAAGATTTAATGCTTTTGGTTTGGTTCCTGCCGGCAAGCGGAATTTATTATCCGTAGAACTATTGGTTGACTCCGGAGATGTATTAAATGAATTGTAACGTTCGTGCGTAATATTATTGTTATTATCCAATTGAAGGCGGAAATTACCCGGATCTAAAGTAATTGCACTAGCCCCTAATTTACTTTTATTGGTTAATTCTATATCATAATTTAATTCAATGCCAGTAATTTTTCCATCGGCATCTGAAAGTTCGATTGCTTTAGCATTTTTTAATTTAATAAAGGCCTCTTTATTTTTTCCGAGGTAAACTGTATCTGGAGAAAAACTGACTGTATAAGATTTAGGTTGATTGGCGGGAGCAGTCGGTTCGGTTGTTTCTGGCTTAGCAGTTTCAGGAGTAGTAGTGGTTGTATCTGGTGATTTTTTTTCTTCTTTATTTCCGCAGGATAAAAGAACCAAAGAAAAACTGGTTGCCAGTGCCAAAAATGTTTTTTTCATGTTGTTTAATTTTAGTGCAATGTATCAAAATCATTGCCAAATTTTTTGATAAACATCAAAGTTTATTAATCTTTCGAAGATTTTCGCTTCGGCCTGGAACATAAAATGATAAGGATTTATTTCATCAAAATAAAAACCCGTTTCAATTGAAACGGGTTTTGAATACAAAACAAAAATACTATCATTAGTAATTAATAGCGGTAATGCTCAGGTTTAAACGGACCTTCTTTAGTAATACCAAGGTATTCTGATTGGGCAGTTGTTAATTCTTCTAATACAACGCCAATTTTTGAAAGGTGTAAACGAGCTACTTTCTCATCGAGATGTTTCGGAAGCACATATACTTTATTATCATAATTCTTATGATTCTTCCACAATTCAATTTGGGCAAGTGTTTGATTGCTGAAGGAGTTACTCATTACAAAAGATGGGTGACCGGTAGCACAACCTAAATTTACCAAGCGACCTTCAGCCAGAATAATGATATCATTGCCATCAACATTATATATATCCACCTGTGGTTTGATGGTATCTTTGGTAGAACCGTAATTGGTATTCAACCAGGCAATATCAATTTCAATATCAAAATGGCCAATATTACAAACAATGGCTTTGTCTTTCATTTTTTTGAAATGCGCACCTGTAAT
The DNA here is from genome assembly GCA_031378605.1 of Chitinophagaceae bacterium. Lineage (GTDB taxonomy): Bacteria > Bacteroidota > Bacteroidia > Chitinophagales > Chitinophagaceae > Endoryza. The sequence continues at coordinate 3,706 of JANNEK010000087.1, forward strand.
TAAATCGCGGCAACCCGAAGCGGTAACAACGATATCTGCTTCCTGAACGGCATCAATCATCTTCTTTACTTCAAAACCATCCATAGCAGCCTGTAATGCGCAGATTGGATCGATTTCAGTAACAATCACACGGCAACCAGCACCTGCTAAGGAGGCTGCAGATCCTTTACCAACATCACCATATCCACCTACTACCGCTACTTTACCGGCAAGCATTACATCGGTAGCACGACGAATAGAATCTACGAGCGATTCTTTACAACCATATTTATTATCAAATTTCGATTTGGTTACCGAATCATTTACATTAATAGCCGGCATTGGTAAGGTTCCTTTTGCAACTCTTTCATACAAGCGATGTACACCTGTAGTTGTTTCTTCTGAAATACCTTTTACATGCTGTATCAATTCTGGATAAGTATCCAATACTATATTCGTAAGATCACCACCATCATCAAGAATCATATTCAAGGGGCGATCTGCAGCACCAAAAAACAAGGTTTGCTCAATGCACCAATCAGCTTCTTCCTGTGTTTGTCCTTTCCAGGCAAAAACACCAATACCAGATGCTGCTATTGCTGCTGCTGCATGATCCTGTGTAGAAAATATATTACAAGAACTCCATTTAACTTCGGCACCCAATGCCGTTAATGTTTCAATTAATACAGCCGTCTGAATAGTCATATGTAAACAACCAGCTACACGTGCACCTTTAAGAGGTTGTGATGGTCCGTATTCTTTACGTATACTCATCAGGCCGGGCATTTCTGCTTCAGCAAGCCTGATTTCTTTGCGGCCCCATTCTGCTAGGGTGATGTCTTTTACTTTGTAAGCAAGAGAAAAATCAATTGATTTCATTTTTGTAGACATGGTATATTTTTTAAAAAGTTAAAAGCAGTACTATTAATTCCTGGAACAAAAGTAATAAGGAAGAACAAAATACCATACTTAATTACTAAATTTGGAATAAAGTACTGGTTATCTCCTATATTTAAGAACAAATAGCAAGTAACGTATGGAAAAAGGCACTGAAAAAGAAAAATACGCTGATGCTCCTTTACAGATTGATGAAAAGGACCGTATGATTTTAAGGTTGTTACAGCAGAACTCGAAAATAACCGTGCGCGAAATAGCGTCCAAAATTCATTTAAGTACCACCCCCGTTCATGAACGAATTAAAAGAATGGAAGAAACCGGAGTGATCTCTCAGTATACCACCCTGGTAGATTACACCAAAGTAAAAAAGGGGTTGATGGTAATTTGTTATATTTCGTTGAAAGAGCATAACAAAAAGTCGGGTACAAAATTTATTAAAACAATTCACGAACTCAAGGAAGTGATGGAGTGTTATAATATTTCGGGTGAGTTTGATTTTATGCTGAAAGTAATGGTAGAGAATATGGATGCCTATTATGATTTTCATGTTAATAAATTGGGGCAGCTCGAAAATATTGGTCATATGCAAAGTACTTTTGTGATGGGAGTGGTTAAACAAACTCATTTGGTTATATAACAGTTGTTTTTTATCATTATTAAAATCTTTTTTATGTTCACCTACAATACTGTTACGGAAGCCGTGGAGCAATTAAGAAAAAGAGGATATACGATTGATTTCAACCTGGCAGAGAATTGTCTTATTTGCAATAATAAGAAGTATGCTATTGATGATTTTGAAATTACCGAGTTTCATCGTTTTGAAGGAAACACGGATCCTGCCGATGAAGCGATTGTATATGCCATTGAATCAATGGATGGACTAAAGGGTATGATGGTAAGTGGTTATGGAACCTCTGCCGAAGGAATGAGTGCGGAGATGGCAAAAAAATTGGCGATGCATCACAATTAATATATCAATATAAATACAGAATTCTGAAAATATTCATAGTGTAATTGCTACAATGAAGAAGTTGTATATCACCCTAAACAACATCCTACTTAAATTCAAACTTACATGACTTTGCCTGACCCCACACTATTATTATATTCTTGCGACAGATAGCTTTTTTGATTATGTGATAGCAGGAAGCAATGGAGCAAAAATACCAAGAGGTGATAAAGATTGGATTATGAATTATCCACTAATCATGGCTGATGAAAAAAGTATAGCGAAATTTAATAGAATACTAAAACCTAATTTAAATTTTAAAAATAGTACGAGGCTGTCTAAAAATGATTTTATATTTTTTTGTATAGCCGCAGATTCGCAGATGTAGTACGGATAAGTTATCCTGGTTGAGGTTTTTTAATCTGCGAATCTGCGGCTTCAATTATTAGAAATATGAATTTTAGACAGGCTCTAAGAAGCAAGAGAATCAGTTATTAAATCAAATGACAAAATTTCTTCTTTCAAAACTTGCAACTATAGAAAATTAAAAATGAAAGGCAAGTGGTTGTCTGGAAATTCCGGCATACCCCTCCGCGAAAGAAGTTCAACCCCATTCGGGGTTGGAGGTGATATTGTGCTTGTAGTTTCTCCGTGTTTCACACGGAGTTATTCAAGTTCAAGTCCTTCGGACTTTTATAAACCACAAAAGCAACGATGAAAAAGATAGTACCACGAAGTGGTTAAACATGAATAACCCTGAATGAAATTCGGGAAAAAAAAGGAAGAACAAACCATAACCACGAAGTGGTTCAACAAAAATAAATGACCAAAAAATAAATTAGCATGAGCACCTTTACACAAATTCTATATCAAATAGTTTTCAGCACCATGCACCGTGAGAAAACATTAACCAAAGAAAGCAGGCCCGAATTATTCAAAGATATTTGGGGCATTCTGAAAAATAAAAAATGTCATCTTTATCAAATTAACGGAGTAGAGGACCATCTACACATCATCACCAGCATTCATCCGTCAGTAGCGTTGGCTACTTTAGTAAAAGACATTAAATTAGGCAGCACAAGTTTTATAAAAGAGAAACAACTATTTGAGCATTTCAACGGATGGCAAGATGGATATGCAGCTTTTACCTATTCAATAGAAGCAAAAGACAATTTGATTGAATATGTTAAAAATCAAGAAGTACATCATCACAAAAAAACTTTTAAGGAAGAGTTGATTGAATTATTAAAAGAACATGGAGTGGAGTATGATGAAAAATATTTGAAATGAAATAGAGCATAGAAGCATCATCAATTAAATAGTAAAAATTCCTATTCAAATGGGTCAACCCAACAGCGAAATAATTATTTATCAAAACCCCGATGGTAACATCAAAATAGATGTGCGATTATAGGAAGAAACCGTTTGGCTTACACAAGCACAAATGGCCGTATTGTTTAACAAAGCCCGTACCACTATTACCGAACATATTCAAAATGTATTTGAAGAAAGCGAATTAGAGCAAGGTGCAGTATGTCGGAATTTCCGACATACTGCCGATGATGGTAAAAACTACGATACCAACTATTACAATCTTGATGTAATTATTTCAGTAGGCTAAAGGATGAAATCTCCACAAGGAACACAGTTTAGAATATGGGCAAGGCAACGCTTAAAGGAGTATATCATTAAAGGCTTTGACTTTACTAAGAAGTTGAAAAAGTTGGTAGGGCTTTACAATGAAAGAGCGTTACGATATTAAAGCAGCATTGAAAATAGATTTGATTTTACTACTTGCAGAACATGGTTATCCGCCAGTTCCGAAAGACGAAATATATAAAGAGATTTTTGAGCAAGCGGAAAATTTTAAAAAGTATATGAAAGAATGACATGAGGTAACACGGAATATCACCACAGCAGAAAGCCCTAACTGCCTTGTTTTCTTACTAATTATTTCGCAATCACCGATTTTCAATTGTAAAAAATTACTTCAACCTTATTCACGCTGATACTTTTTTGCAACCCTTCAAGTTCTTATCTTTAATACATGCAATTAGTAAAAAGTATTTGCCTTGCCGGTTTTCTTATTATTTTATATTCGGTTTTAAATGGACAACAATTTGGCGGTAATCCCCCTTCTATAAAATGGAAGCAGATTAATACAGATACGATAAGAATTATTTTTCCGAATGGATTGGAAAAGTTAGCTACTGAAATTGCAGTTATCAGTAGCCAATTAGGAACCACACAATCTACCTTGGGAAATAGACTCAAAAAGATCAATATCGTATTGCAAAATCAAACAACAATTTCCAATGGCTATGTAGGGTTAGGTCCCTACCGGAGTGAGTTTTATATGACGCCGCTCCAAAACAGTTTTGATTTAGGTAGTTTGCCCTGGCACCGGCAACTGGCGTTGCATGAATACAGGCATATACAACAATATAATAATTTTAGAAAGGGGATATCAGGTTTTTTTTATGTGTTGGCTGGAGAACTTGGTGTTTCTCTCGCAAATAGTACAGCATTGCCCAATTGGTTTTGGGAAGGAGATGCCGTTTACCAGGAAACGTTGATGAGTAAACAGGGTAGAGGACGGCTACCTTATTTTTTTAATGGGTACCGTTCCTTATGGGCTGCACAAAAAAATTATTCCTGGATGAAATTGCGCAATGGTTCGCTGCGCGATTATATACCGGACCATTATGCGCTTGGTTATTTATTGACGGCTTATGGTCGCGAAAAATATGGTGAAGGAATATGGGGAAAAGTTACAGATGATGCCGTTCGGTTTAAACGATTGATTTATCCCTTTCAGCACGCCATCGAAAAAAGTACGGGGAAAAATTATAAAGAATTTAGAACAGAGGCTTTTGATTTTTATAAAAAATCTATTGGTTCTTCAAAAGATAGTATGGCTGCATGGGCCGGCAAACAAAAACATTTTGTGGCGAATGATGAATTTCCACAATGGATCGACAACGATCGGATCGTTTTGCTAAAAAGCAGTTATAAAAAAATACCCGCCTTTTATATGCACGATTTGATAACCGGGGAGGAAACAAAAATCCGAGCCAGGGATATTTCTACTGATAATTATTTTTCTTATGCCAATCACCGTATTGTTTATGCTGCTTATGGGGTAGATCACCGATGGGGCTGGCGCGATTACAGCGAACTTCGTGTGCTTGATATATTTACCGGGGAACAAAAATCACTTACGCATAACAGTAAATATTTTGCCCCGGATATTTCTAACGATGGTAGCAGGGTAGTGGCTGTAGAGGTGTTGCCAAATGGAAGTAATAGTCTTCATGTGATTGATGGGAATTCTGGTAAACTATTAAAAGTATTGCCTAACCCGGATAGTTTATTTTTTACCCATCCTAAATTTTACGGCACCGAATATATTGTATCGGCTGTTCGTAACAGCAAGGGAGAAATGGCATTGGGTGTAGTTGATATGGCTGGTGGTGCCATCGATTGGTTGCTTCCTTTTTCTATGAATGTAATTGGATTTCCGAATGTAAAAGGCGATACCATTACATTTACGGCATCATCTGGTGAGCAGGATCGGCTCTTTGCAATCATCAATAAAAAAATTTACCGGGTTAATACATTAATGAATAAAAAAGCTACCGGTAATTACCAGTTGACGATTCGAGATCAACGAATGGTCTGGACAAGTTTTACGGCAGCAGGTTATCATCTTGTTCAGCAGGTAACCAATGAACAAACATTCGAAGAGATCAGTTTCTCTGAACTGCAACCATCCTTGCCTGTTTATGGAATTAATTCTTTGCAACGATCAAAAGTATTGTCGGGTTTGATTGAATCAGCCAATTACCCCTCTAAAAAATATTCTAAAGCATTTCGCTTATTTAACTTTCATAGTTGGTTACCAACGGTGAGCGAACCTAATTATGGTATTACATTTATCAGCGAAAATGTATTGAACACGCTGCAGACCGATGTTTATTTTAATTATAATAACAATGAGAAAAGTAAAAAGATTGGATTCACTCAAGCATATAGTGCCCTCTATCCCTGGGTTCGTATTGGTGGCGCCTATACAAAAGACAGAAGCTCTACTTATCGGGGAAATTTAGTTTATTGGGATGAGCTTGAAGCAAGAGCAGGGGTATTGGTTCCATTGAATCTTACTAAAGGAAGAACGTATAACTCTTTAGTTATTGGATCTGATTATGTTTATGCAAAGCCTGAATTTCAAGGAATTTATAAGGATACTTTTAGTAACAAAGGATATGGATATATTAATTCGTATTTGACATTTTCAAGCCAGGTGCAAAAAGCGCGCATGCATATTTTTCCACGGTTTGCACAAACCGTTAGTCTCGAATACAACAAGGCGGTTACGGCTATTAAGGGAAATCAGTTTCTGGCAAATGGTATTTTCTATTTTCCGGGTATTTTTCAAAGCCATAACCTGGTACTGAATGCGAGCATTCATCGAAGAGATACGCTCCGATCTATTTCCTTCACCAATAACTTTCCTTTTTCGCGGGGATATTCGGAGCGTAATTTTCATCAGATGTATAAGGCTGGGGCAAACTATCATTTTCCGATGGTATATCCCGATTGGGGATTTGGAAACATTGTTTATTTTCTACGCATACGGGCAAATGTATTTTTCGATTATACTCATATTGTTGATTACACAACCACCCGCGTTAAAGTTTCCCGTGATTATCGTTCTTATGGTTCAGAACTTTTTTTTGACACCAAATGGTGGAACCAGCAACCATTTAGTTTTGGTTTTCGCTATAGTCGTTTAATGGATGGAGGATTGCAGGGACTGGGTCCTAATCAATTTGAATTTGTATTGCCGGTGAATTTGATTAATAGATAACCTGTGTATCCAAAGAATGATGCCTTTGCGGTATCTAATCATGATAAATTCTGAAATTAGTATTTTTTATTTATGACGATTGGATTGCTTTCATTATGTAAGTCAGAAAGTAAAATAGATAATTGTAAAATATTTTGTATTGATTTTTTTCTATTTATAAATATTTTATTGTTAATGAGCGCGCCATAATTTAATGAATGTTTTGTTCCCCCTTGAAGTTGACTATTCCGACTGTGCAGTAAATGCACCAATACAATAGATCATAGAAATAAGGATTATTTTTTTTCATGATTGAAAGATGGGACGGTTTAAAACATATACTGATAGTAAAGAAGTTTATTAGTCACTTATTAAATAGGTACTCATATAACCGGGAGAGCTTACAGAAAAAGCGTTTAAAAAATAATTTGCAAACTTAAACTATATCTGTGTACCTTCAGTAAAGTACATATCAAAACAATACAATTGTATCAAGGGCTATACATGACAAACTGGAAATATGCATCGGCGTATTCATCCAGTATTGGATCCCATACCCACAATTTGTACCAGCCAGGGGCTTGATAGAACACCCGAAAAACACAAACTCTTTCGGCTGATAGCATCAATACAGAAGAAGCATTTGACCCGGTAACAAAAATATTATAGTTGCCAACTCCAACACGATTAGCTGAAGTGAAATTGTCCGTTCCAGAAATTTTATTTCCATTACCCGAAACTTTGCCATAGGCCAGCGGCAGCATATTATATGCAGGTCCCGTCACAGCGCTTGTTATTCTTCCATCATCAATTGTTGCATTTCCATTGACCACCATATTACCATTTACATGTAATTTTGCTGTGGGAGAACTTGTACCTATACCTACCCGGTTGCTGGCATCATCTGCGTACAATACATCATTAATACCAACAAAATTACCAGGTGAAATAATCCTAAGGTTAGAGCCGGTACCCTGTATGCTGCCAATGCTACTGTTGCCCGAATAAAACTGTAAAGATGGGGCACCGTCTGCCTGTAACCGAAGTGCAGTGTTGCTGCTGCCGCTGTTGATATGAAGCCTGGCAACAGGGGTTTCTGTGCCGATGCCTGCATTACCATCACTGGTAACAGTAAGGTTATTTACACCACCGGTGCGTACAATAAATTTTCCAAGTGCATTGCTTGAATTAGTGCCAAGGCGAAGGTCATCGCCACTCAACTGCACAAATCCTTTATCAGTATTGCTGCTTTTAAATTGTAAGGTTCCAGTGGGGTCGTTGATAACCATTCCTTCGTTAGAAGTAATGATTGAGCTAAATATTGCGGAGGCACTTCCGGTAACGGCACCTTGTAAAAGCGAAGTACTGTTGATAAACAAACTACCAGTTGAACTCAATCCTGCGGCTTCTACAACACCACCTGCGTCAATCCGGGCACTTGTTTTTACATTTCCTATTACTTCCAGCCGGGCATCGGGTGTGGAAGTACCAATGCCAATACTATCACTAAAATTATATAGCCATTTTCTTGTTGGTGAAGGGGTCCATATAAGGCTGTTGAGCAGCGTTCTCCAGGCTGTACCATTATGATGGTAAAATTCCTTAAAGTCGGTATCGTACACCAGTAGCCCATTTGCAGGGTTGCTGATTGCAAAACGTTGCGATGTGGTCATCCTTGGTAGTAATACCCCTTTATTGTTGAGTGGACTTATTACATCCAGCATGGCACTGGCATTAGGTGAAGTGGTACCAATGCCTACACTTTGTGCATTTAATAATTGGGTGGTTACAACAACCAATAAAAAAAATAGTATTCGTTTCATTTTAAGTTGATTTTATTTCAACTCAAAGATGATTAACTATAAAAGAGCAGGCAATAGCGAAATGGGGTGAATTGGTGAATGATGAATAGTGAGTTGTGAATAATGAGAAGTGAATGGTTGAATAAATAGAGAAAGGCGAATAATGAATGCTAATTGTTCAGGAAAAGAAATAAGATAGTATATTATACAAGCCTATCTCTAAGTGCTAATGACACTGCTTCGGTACCTGAGTGTACATGTAGTTTAGCATAGGTATTGCTTACATGCGTTTTTACCGTATCCACCGCTACAAATAATTCTGCAGCAATCATCTTGTAGCTTTTTCCCTGTACCAGTAATTGCAGCACTTTTTTTTCCTGATTGCTGAGATTATAATCTTTTGCAGGAGCGGCGGGCTGTAAATTATTTTTAAATAATTCCAATACTCTTCGGGCAATGCCCGGTGTCATGGGAGAACCACCTGCCTGTACATCTTTGATCGCTTCGAGGTAACCATCTGGGGTAGTTGATTTTAAAATATATCCGGATGCACCCGCGCAGATCGCATTGAAAATATATTCATCCTCAAAAAAAACAGTTTGTATTAGAACATGAATTTGAGGAAAATGGTATTTTATTAATTTGGTGGCTTCAATACCATTTATGCCGGGCATTTCAATATCCATCAATACAATATCGCAGGGGTTTTCGGTAAGGTGGTATACCATGTCGCTGCAATCCGGGTACGCGCCAACGCAGATAAAGCCATTGGAGTTGCTCAATAAAAACTGGAAAGTTTCTCTTAAGTGTTTATTGTCTTCGAAAATAGATACCCGTATCAATAGTATTATTTTTACAAAGATGATGAATACACAGGATTTGACAATAGCGAAAATGGGTGAAGTTATGTACGAATTGAAAGTTCAACGTTCGTTCCCTTTCCGGCCTCAGATACTATCGTTAAACTCCCCTTTAATTCCTTCGCCCTGTTTCTCATGTTATCTAAACCATTGCCTTTTTCTGCATTGGCGATTTCAAACCCTTTGCCGTAATCTTTAATAGACAATATTAAATTTTTATCGGTGAGAGTAGTAATGATATCGATTTTATCGGTTCCTGAATACTTTGCAGCATTGTTAATTGCTTCTTTAGCAATCAGGTAAATATTTTTTCGTTGTTCCATAGAAAATTTTTCTTCGCCAAGTTCATCCAGTTGCATCAATAGTTCAATGTTTTTGCTACTGCAAATTTCATAAGCAAAACGTTCCATTCGCTGTCTTAAACCGCTTGTTTCTTTTTCATTCGATTTTATCATCCATACAATATCTCCCATTTTATCCATGGTTTCTTTGGCGTTGGTGCTCATTCTTGTCAATATATCCTGCTGCTTTTTATCACTCCCTGTTTGCTTTGTTGCCATTTGGCTAAGCATATGAATACTGCTTAATGAACTCCCAACCTCATCATGCAGGTCGGCAGCTATTTGATTGCGGAGTTCCAGTTCTTTCATCTGTTGCCGTAATTTATTTCTGTTCATCAGCAACCAGGCACCTGTTAAGGCAAGCAGGGCCAATGCTGCGGCACCAAACATCAGTAATCGCTGCTTTAGTAATTTTTGTTGTTGCAGTTCTTTATTCTTATTCAGCAATTCTATCTCTTTGTCTTTTTGTTTTACTTCAAAAGTGGTTTGCAACTTAGCCGTTTCATCATTGAATTGTTTTCTTAGCAAACTATCATTAAGCTCATTGCTTATTTTTAAAAAGTTATATGCCTCCAATGTATTGCCCGTTTTAAAATAAGCCTCTGATAGGTTAGCAGTAACTCCCTGTTCCCGCAGCAGGTCCTTTTCTTCTTTAAAAATAGTATAAGCATGAAGGTCATATTCAATTGCTTTAGCAAAATTATTTTGTTGCTTATTGATGAGGTAAAAAATTTCATATACTACTCCCTGCTGCCTGCGGTTACCAGCCTGTTCAGCATACTTTAAGGCACTACGGGCCGATGTTTCAGCTTCGGCAAATCTATTTTTAGAGATATAAGCTTCGGCCAATCCGCCTGTGTAACCAGATAAGTTTTCATAATCTTTTAAACTATCGGCAATATGTATTGCTTTCTTATAAAGAGGGATAGCTTTATCCGGATCATTCAGTAAAACATATACATACGCCTGGTCAGTGTAAGTCATGCCCACCATCTGTTTATTTTGTACTTCTTCAAAAAGTGCCTGTACTTTTTCAAGGGTGGTAAGTGCCAATGTATATAGTTTTTGGTCGGTATAAACAGCTACCATAATGCTATAAATACGGGCCTGTCCATCTTTACTGCCACTTAGTTCGGCATACTTTAAAGCGGTATCGCAATTCTTGATGGTGGCGCTATAGTTCTGCAGATTAGAGTATATATCTGCTCTGTTAAGATAATCTAATGCAAGCCGATTAATATTCCCTACTTTATGTGCATAGTAAATGGCTGTATCATTATACAATAGGGAAGAGTCGTAGCTGGCGTTAATAGAATAGGCAAGTGAAGCAGCAGAATAACAACGTTCAAGTCCCGGATTAAACTGAAGTTTTTTTGCCAGTATAAAACCCTGCTTAAAATAACCAAGAGCTTCCAACGCATTTTGATAAAGAATAGAGGCGCCTATTTTCCGGTATTGGTTTACCTTATTTGTATCCTCTGCGGATTTATTCAAGATGGAAAGAAGGGAATCCTTTTCATTTTTTTGTGCAGAAACAATTAAGCAGATCACCAGTAAGGGGGTTAAGCAGATAGCTTTAAGCATCTACTAATTTACAAATAACTTATGTCAACTACAAAGTTTTGATAAAGGGTCGCTTTTAAAACAATTTGGTTTGTAGTAGTTCAATATTCATTGCTACCATTTATAGAGTTTGCGGCCTTACCTAATCTATTAATTCAATCATAAAACAACATGAAACCGGAAAAATGATAAGTAGTTTTTTTTCTTATCAGGTTTTCTTTGATCTATCCATTGACCTACATTAAAGCGCAGATAAGCTTTCTTCTATTATTTTAATTTTCATTTCGGCATCTGCTTTTTTCTTTCTCTCCAATTCAAGTACTTCGGGTTTTGCATTGGAAACAAAACGTTCGTTGTCCAGTTTTTTTTCAATAGAAATTAAAAATCCTTTTTGATAGTATAATTCTTTGATCAATTCCTGTTTCTGACTTCCGGTATCGACAACTCGTTCGGATTGCAGGTAAAATTTATCTTTTCCAATAACTGCAGAAATTGCGCCGGTTACTGTATCTGATACATAGGAGATACTTTCAGCATTTACTTGTTTGTATATTATCTGTTCAATATTCTTGTATCCTAACGCATCTTCTGTTTGAATAAATAACCTGATCGTTTCTTTGGGCTTTAGTTGTTGTTTATTTCGAATATCACGTAAGCCGGTAATTACTTCTTTCAACAATTGCCCCTGGGTTGTAATTTTTGTATTAACTATTGAAGAGGTAACGAGTTGACTGATGGTTAAATCATCACCTTCTTTACGTTCCCTTAACTGATGATAAATTTCTTCGGTTAAAAATGGCATGAAGGGATGTAGCAACTGAATCAGCTCTTCAAAAAAATCAATTGTTTTTTCATATACGGTTGGTTCAATAGATTGTTCAAATCCTGGTTTTATCCATTCTAAATACCAACTGCAGAAATCATCCCATATCAACGAATAGATTGTTTTCAATGCTTCGCTCAATCTAAAATCTTTGTATTGGTATTCCAATTCAACTTTTATTTCATTTAACCTGTTTGCAAACCATAGTACTGCAAAGTTTCCAGACTGCCGGCTCCCGGCCACCGTTTCATTGCTTACCCTCGACTTCCACATTTTTACCAACTTCAAAGCGTTCCATAATTTATTATTGAAGTTTCTTCCCTGTTCATTGCTGCTTTCATCCCATAACAAATCATTTCCCGCAGGAGATGCAATCATGATCCCGAATCGGCAGGCATCGGCTCCGTATTTATCAATCAATTCAAGCAGGTCGGGAGAGTTACCCAAACTCTTACTCATTTTTCTACCCTGCTTATCTCTTACAATTCCCGTAAAATAGACTTCACTAAAAGGTTTTTCTTTTTTGTATTCAAAACCAGCCATAATCATTCGTGCCACCCAAAAGAAAATAATTTCCGGTGCTGTTACCAGCGTATTGGTGGGATAGTAATAGTTTACTTCTTCATTATTCGGTTTACTATAACCGTTAAATACTTCAAAGGGCCAAAGCCAGGCAGAGAACCAGGTGTCTAAACAATCTTCATCTTGAACAAGCATTGGTTTTGGTGTTCCCTGCTCCGGCCTTTTGGCTCCCTGCTCCGGGCTCCCTGCTCCGGGCTCCCGACTCCCAACTCCCAACTCCCAACTCCCTGCTTGTTCTTGAGCTTCTTCTTTTGTAGCCGCTACATAAACGTTTCCTTTTTCATCATACCATGCAGGTATTCGATGCCCCCACCACAATTGCCTGCTGATACACCAGTCTTTTATATTTTCCATCCAATGGCGGTAGAGGTTTTTAAACTTAACCGGATAAAATTTTATATCATCGTTTATAACTGCCGTTAGTGCAGGGCCGGCAATTTTTTTCATATCCACCCACCATTGCAGGCTTAACCGAGGTTCTACCACGGTATCCGTTCTTTCACTGTGTCCTACTTCACTGGTATACGCTTCGGTTTTAAGCAAATGACCGGTGACTTCCAATTGAAGTGCAATTTTTTTTCGAGCCTCAAAACGCTCTTCGCCAATATAAATTTGTGCCGCTTCGTTTAGTGTACCATCATCATTTAAAATATCAATAACTTCTAGATGGTGTTTTAATCCGAGCTGATAATCGTTGGTATCATGTGCCGGTGTAACTTTTAATGCACCGGTTCCAAATTCCATCGTTACATAATCGTCTGTGATAATAGGTATCCTGCGATTGATGAGGGGAACCAATGCAAATTTCCCGTGCAGATGTTTATAACGTTCATCCTTAGGGTGCACACAGATGGCGCTATCGCCCATAATTGTTTCCGGCCTTACTGTTGCAATAGTAATATATTCGGAAGTTTTATTTTCTAATCCGGCTTCGGTAATAAAATATTTCAAAAAGTATAAATTCTGCTGTGTTTCTTTTCTGATTACTTCTTCATCGCTTAACGCAGTTTTCGCTTTCACATCCCAGTTAATCATTCGTTTGCCCCGGTAGATATATCCTTTATTGTATAGGTCAATAAATACATTGATTACCGATCGATAGTAATCGGGATCCATGGTAAAACTTGTGCGATCCCAATCTAAACTACATCCTAATTTTTTTAATTGTTGTAGTATAATGCCACCATATTTTTCTTTCCATTCCCAGGCATATTTCAAAAATTCATCCCTTGTTAAACTTGATTTTTGAATACCTCTTTCCCGAAGCATTTGAACAACTTTTGCTTCTGTGGCAATAGAGGCATGATCGGTACCCGGAACCCAACAGGCATTTTTTCCCTGCATGCGTGCACGGCGAACAAGGATATCCTGAATGGTATTATTCAGGCAATGGCCCATATGTAATATACCGGTTACATTAGGAGGTGGTATAACCACGGTATACGGTTCCCGGTCGTCTGGCTTGCTGTTGAAATATTTTTTATCGAGCCAACGTTGATACCAATATTGCTCAGCTTGCTGATGTTCAAAATTTTTACTCAGTTCCATAATTAATGCTAACGTTCATTTTGGGCCGGCAAAAATACAAATTAGATAGCGTGTAATGGTGGCTCCGATCAATTAATAAAAAAAGCATCTTTTGATAAAGATGCTAAATAATATTCCAGTGGCTATCAAAGCCACGAATTTTGTGGTTGAGATATAAAAGATGAACTGGTGTGCTTATGCGAACCAGTAGAGGTATGACAACAGCATAATGAAAGCTAAAAAGCCTACTGCCATAAGTGCAACCTTAATTGAATCTGCAATGTGAAATGAGTTTACCTTTTTCATGCGTACTTGTTTTTAATGTGAATAGTACGATCAAATAACAGTAATCAAAGGATTGAGACTTAGTAGTCGTTTTCAAAAAGTACAAGGCGTTGGGTAGGGGGGTGATCTAAAACAGGGCTATTTCTCGATAGCTTGACCTGTTACTTAAACAAAAGTAATATTTGGGTTTGATAACTGCAAGTCTTTATTGTTAACATAAAAAAATACTCCCAGAAAAGTCAATTTCTAAGAGTATTAATAATTTATCCTTTTCAGGAATAAAATCAATGTTGGGTGAACCAGAACGAGAAAAGCACTAATGCCGAAAAGTACAATACGGCAGCAGCGGCTAATGTAACGTTCTCACCTGCATGTTGTAAGTCGATCTTTTGCATGGATGTGGATTTTAGGGTTTTAAAATGCACAGGGTCGGATTGATGGCCACCATTGGCCAGTATCTTAATATACTGAAAATCAAGAACCGGTCAGCCGGATGCTTTTCAATATTGGTTTTTCATTTTTGCAAATTAACCTCGGTTCTTCCTAACTTTAATCCTCACATGTACGCTATTGTCGACATAGAAACAACCGGTGGTTATGCAGCTAATAACGGCATAACTGAATTGGCTATTGTGTTTCATGATGGACAAAAAATTACTGGCAGGTACGAAACGCTTATAAAACCAGTGCAGGAGATACCCCGATTTATCCAGGTGCTTACCGGAATTACTCCTGCAATTGTGCAAAAGGCTCCCGGTTTTAATGAATTAGCACCTCATATTTTCGAACTTTTAAAGGGCCATGTTTTTGTAGCTCATAATGTAAATTTTGATTACTCTTTTGTTAAGCATCATTTATTGGAGGCAGGATATGAGTTGGCCTGTCAAAAGTTATGTACTGTTCGGCTTACTAAAAAAGTTTTTCCGGGATTAGTATCCTATAGCCTGGGAAATCTTTGCCGGCATTTTAATATTCCGATCGAACAGCGCCATCGGGCTGGGGGAGATGCAGATGCCACCGCAAAAATTTTTGATTTGCTATTGGCCAATAATGCGCAATCACAGATCGATAGTTTTGTAAAACGAAGTGCAAAAGAGCAATCATTACCTCCCCATTTACCAAAAGAAGAAGTTGAAAATTTACCCTACACACCCGGTGTTTATTATTTTCACGATCAAAAGGGTAAAGTTGTTTATGTAGGGAAGGCAAAAAATTTGAAGTATCGGGTTCGAAGTCATTTTACCCATAATGGTAGTGGCAGGCAACGGCAAGATTTTTTGAGAACGATCCATCATATTACCTATCAAACCTGCAGTACGGAATTAATGGCATTTATATTTGAAAATATAGAGATTCGCCGGTTGTGGCCCCCCTATAATTATAGTCAGAAAAATTTCAACGCAGTATATGCCCTGTATCTTTTTACCGATCAGTCGGGATACCAGCGACTGGCAATTGATAAAAAGAGAAAAAACCTGAACCCTGTTTACACCTTTAACCTATTATCGGAAGGAAGAGGATTGGTGAATCAGTTGATTAAAGAGTTCAGACTTTGTCCGAAGCTTTGCTTTATGCAAAAAGATGAGGAAGATTGTGTTGGACGGGAAGACAATACCTGTAAAGGAGCCTGTGAAAAAAAAGAAAAAGCCACTACTTATAATAAGAGAGTTCAAAAGGCGATTGATTATTTAAATGACTTTTTACCCACCTTTGCTGTGTTGGATGATGGTCATCATTCGGAAGAACAGAGTTGTATACTCATGGAGAAGGGGCGATTTTATGGTATGGGTTATTTACCGGTTGGATCAGCCATTACAGACATTGAAGAATTAAAATCGAAGCTGGTGCAATACCCGGAGAATGATTATATCCGCGGATTGATTTATTCTTATTTAGAAAAGAAACCCGACAAGAAACTAATTTTTCAACCTGCATAAGCAATAGGCGATGAAGATCGTTTCTAAACATTATGGACATTTCTTTTTTGTTTGGTTATTCCTGTCAGGATGTAAATCGGATAAGCCTTTAAAAGAAGAGGAATCAATTAAAGTAGCCGATCAACCTGTTGCGGTGAGTGCTGCAGATTTAATACCTGAATTCAGAAAAGAAATAAATAAAGAACCCATCACATCTTATGAGGAAAAAACAGACAATCCCCTGAATGATTGGTATTTCAAGGTCTCGATTTTTGAAACGCCGAAAACATTTCATTATTTATTGAAGTTGCAATTTGAAGAAATTAATGGCACCGATACGTTGAAGCTACCCAACTTTGGTACGCTGCCCGAACCCGTTATAAAAAAAGGAGATGAAAAATATTCCTGTATTATTGGCTTTTTGGATATCAATAAAAAATTCCGCGAATATAAAAAAGTGTATGTAAAGAATAATGTGTTGAAAATTACTGCCATTAAACACTATTCGGTAACTACCTACGAGAAAAAATAATTACTAAAATACCTATATTCTTTCTGATTAATCAACAAAACCCCGGTTCCTGCCCGGATCATACAATAGGGTATAGAAATGAATAGTGGAAATATTTCTATATTTTTTGGAAATATTTCCATATCTTTATATTCTAATAAATTAGTTATGGGTACTATTGTTGCGGAAGCCAGGAAAGTAGAAAATGTGCTGGCGAAATATGAGAAGTTGAATGAGAATTCCATTTCTCTTTTACTCAATTCAAAAAAAGGGCTGAAAGCACAGGCGGTTTTTGATTTTATGCTGGTATCACAGTTTCCGATGCAGGTGATAGAGCAATTATTAAAGAAAACTATTAAAACTTTTACGAGTTATAAAGAAACTAATACCGTATTGGACGCTGTTATTAGTGAGAAACTTTTAAAACTTTTCGGACTCTATAAAAAAGGCACATTGGTATATGGTTCTCTGGATGAATTTGTTAA
>JANNEK010000103.1:0-4622 GCA_031378605.1 Chitinophagaceae bacterium
TATATACCCAACCGGCACCGGGTACTTTTTTTCCAATCATTCTTCCCCGTTCATCATATTCATAACGAAAACAAAGTTCCTG
Organism: Chitinophagaceae bacterium; assembly: GCA_031378605.1. Classification (GTDB taxonomy): domain Bacteria; phylum Bacteroidota; class Bacteroidia; order Chitinophagales; family Chitinophagaceae; genus Endoryza. The sequence continues at coordinate 83 of JANNEK010000103.1, forward strand.
AACAATATCTGTTGAAACTTGCCAGGTATTTTTTATACCCTCCACTGCTTTGGGGGGAATAACAAAACGCAACCGGTTTAAATGATCGTATATATAATAGGTACACAAAAAATTAGTATAACCGCTATAATCAGCGGGAACTGCTCCGATCTGCACTTTCTTTAATAGCACCTGCCCTACTATGTCTTTATACTCCATTGCCACATTACCATGATCATCTTTTACAACAGTCTTGCTTAATTCTCCCTCACCGTATATCGCAGTACTTGTAGTTGCCGGAATATTAGTAGTAGCATCTTCATTGGTATACGTTAATGGGGTATGGGTAATTGTCCAAATATGTACTGCATCAGTAACCGTATTTACCAGGTATTCCGATTGAACGCTATGTTCGCCGCCGTTAGTAGCACCCTCGCTACCAACCCAACTATTGCCGATGGCAAATGCTTTTAATGGCCTGTTTAGTGGAGAAGCTTCTAAAACAGTTTTACTATAATAGAATTGCTCGGCGGAGTACTGCGATTGCATAAAAGCAGCCTGTTCGCCAAATGGATTCATCTTTAATCTTCCATCCGAACTGTTAGAAACATATGGGGCATATTTAACAACCTCTCTTCCAAACTCATCATACAAAACGGGCATCACCATATCTTTCGGGTTTGTTCCTGGTGTTGCCTGCTTTGCAACGGTTTGAATTGGCCTGCCTAATCCGTCGAGGTACTGAGTTGTTTCTTTTATACCAGTATGGTCATTTATGGCATTGAATGCTTCGTATGAAACATTAAGGTAACGACCCACTGCTTCGCGTGAACGCACATAGTTAACTTTAATGCCAGTGGGATAAGCGGTAGGAACAGCGGCAACCGTAGCTGTAGCAGTCGCAGATTGTGTAGCAACCGGTTTATTACTGGTTGTTTGTGCAGCTAAGTTATTTGCTATAACAGGCAGCAGTATCGAAATAAGTATTACTCGATAAATTGACAGATAGAACATATCTTTCTTAAATTTATTTATCAGTGTTGTTTTCTTCTTTCCCTTACATCAAAAAAAGCATTTATAAAATTATTTCTATTGATTGCTCTGAAATTTATATTCAAATGTTTTCAACGTGTTTCCTTCCTGATCCCGGATCATTTTTAGTCTTCCAAATTCATCATATATAAAATAGGCAATGCCGCTGTTGGCATCACATTTACTACTGATGCCCAGTAATGGGATATGCGTATACGTTGTCATCATTCCGGCGGCCGGGTATAACCGCAGTTCATCAATTCCACCGGTTCCGGAAACGGTGGTGGAAGTAACCCCACTCACTTGGTGTTCAAAATAGGTCCATGTTACTCCACTAATAGTTACTGTTCGTCCCTGTATTACATTGCCGGTAGTGCCGCTAACTGTATATGCTCCGATCCTGCTCCAATAGGAAACAATATACTTGTTGGAGGCAGTGAGTCCAGTCCTGGAAATTGCTCCGTCTTCTAATTTATAATACACAGCACCGGTAATGCTGCCGGAAGACCTGTTTGTCGAACCGATTGTCCAATTACCCCCGTTCGCTGTTTCAAAAGACGAATAGGCAATAACATCATTACAGTTGGCACATTCGGCAATAGGTAACTCTTTGTTATAATCCCAAATATATCGGCCATGCATATCGCTATTTTTATATTGCTCTAACACATTGCCTTTATCATCGTAGCTAAAAACGCCAACCAACCGGTACCTGGAATCCTTTATATAAACTCCGGAAGCATTTATAAATCCGGGAACAAAAGAACTTAGCGCAAGGGGTGTAGCAATAGTTAGTTCATATACGCTATCGGGTAATCCATACCCATTGTATTGAACCATCTGGCCCGATACGATCCATTCATTATTATTTACATCTTTTCGAATGGTAAATGTTTCCACCGGAAGGTTCAATACATTTTTTTGCTGTAATGCCTTTATCGAATTAGACATGGTCCCCGATGCAGTATTAATTGTATAGTCGGCCGTATAAAATATTTTTGTAGTAATTAATTCGCCTTTACTATTTATATTTTGGGTATAGGCGGTTTGATAATTATTGGTATTGATCACATTGTTCTGATCAACTACCATCGCTCTTGTGTTAGTCTTTTGATCGAAGGATTTTGATTTCGTGTTCATCAGGTAATTAAATCCGATTCCTGTAAAAAAAAATTTCTCTTTTGGAACAGAAAAGTCCTGGATAGAACCAAAACTTGGCGCCAGGATATAATCATCCACACCCGTTTTCAAACCAACAAAACTCTCTTGTTCGATTGAAGTATAGGAATTGTCAGTTATTTGAACTGTGTCAAATTGGTTAATGCCCAGGGATCTGAATTCTACTTGCTTTCTTAATACTCCCCTTTTCCACTCAAAACTATTGACTGGAGGAAAGGGAAACTCTAAATCCACTTCATCACCAATCGTGGCAGGATTGTCAAATGTGTATTCAGTTTTTCCCAATGACAAGTTGCCTTTTCTCTTTTTTGACATAATATTCGCATACCCAACATTACTCATGCCGGTAGCAGCCATTGGTAGATTGGATACAGAATTACGCCTGTAAAAAATACACTTGTCGATATACGTGAAGCTTTCTCCATTAAAAGTTTCGATGGTAGCTACATCCTCTCTATCCAGGAAATGATATTCCGGAAAATAGGGTATTGCTCCACTCGATTTTGAAGCGTCGTTAAAGGAATTATAATTATATTCCGTTATAAGGATATCTTCCTGTCTAACACCATCCCGGAATTTTGTTTCCTTTACTCTTAATCCACCAACGGGACGCTTAAAGCAATCGATGTCGTTTTTCCAATCAATATTAATGGTTGCGTCGTAATTTGGAGCACTTGTTTGCGGCTTATACAATTTTACTCTGTAGGCTCCTGCGGTAAATAAAAATAATCTGTCTGAACGATCCAGCTCTGTAAGACTTCCAAGTGATCCTACTAACTCTGTAAAATCATTGTCATTCGCAACCCATTTATAAATTCGCCACTGCTGCTTATTACTACTGGGATTTGAAGGATCTCCGGGTACGGAAACGCCCGTTGCAACTGCATGCACAACTTTAGGTTTGTTATCGCAGGCTGTAATGGTAAACATCCCCGCAAAATCGTCCTCCGGCGGTGGAATAGGGAAACTGTAAAAATAACTAGCCTGTTGGGTTTTGAAGTAAGGAACTCCTCCTTTTACTTCATTTAGCTCATAGGTAAGTTCAAGGGAACCCCCGGTTGGATAGGTAATTTTCTCTAAAACGCCCGCCTTTGTGTAAGTTGGGTCTGGAATTCTATCTGCCCCTTTCAGTATCATTAACTCATTCGTGGTTGGATGATTTATGGTTAACTGAGGTATTAAGTACTCTCCGTTGTCTTTGTTATTATAATAGCCCCAATAATCTTGTTTCAGAGAATTCCGTGGCGGTAAGGGTTCGGGATTATAATTAAATTTGTATACTTGCGGATTGTATTGACAACCTAGGTCATCACAAATTTGAGCGTCAAATACTCTTAATGAATCCAAGAAAAGACGCTTCCCCAAAGAACTCTGATCAGTTGGCTGCGAGTTTCTATAATTGCCGTAAAAAATATATTTTTTAATAGTGTTCCCCTGCTTATTAGACACTATTATTTGATCTAATCGCTTATCACCTCCCAAATCTAAACGGCTTTCACCTTCTTGAAAAAAAACAGAACCGTTATTAAAATAAATGTGCTTAATTTTCTTTGACCATACAGTTACATTATTTGTGCAAAGAACAAAATCTCCATAACATCCAGCTGCTCCATTCTGTCGTATTGTAACAACATCCATGAAATCAAATTTCCGCTGGTTCGCATTTACCTGATAATTGATTGTGTAATTATCATATTCAAACAAAATTGGTTCCCCTGCCAATGGAGTTATTTTGGTTAAATACCAACTACTATACGACTCATCGAAAGTCAATGTACAATTGCTTAAGTTCCTTGTCTTTTCTATTCCACCTCCCAATTCTGAACCATCCGTTGCACCCAATTGATATTTTATGCCATCTGGTGTAATAACAGTCCATGAACGAAATCCAATACCTCCAATAGCTCCAGGAATAATTTTCACTTTAGAATTTGGGATCGTGTGAATCACCGTGTCTTCGCCAAAAAAGAATTTACAGGAAAACCCTGGAAGACTTAACACAAAAATATCTGGCTGGGCATCCACTTCCTCTGTATTGATTTTCTTAATAAGCACTCTCCGTTCCTCACCATAATTAATTTGCCCTGTGAATAGTTTCTGAACATTTTTTTGCCCGGATAAAAATCCATTGGGTAATTCATCTGGCCTTCCCCTTACCATTCGGCTTATATTTCCTCCAAAGCCAAGTGTCCATCCTATACCAACGGACGAAGGCACTTCCTCAATTTTTACACCGGATGCATTATAGGATAGTCCAATAGGAACAGTAATTCCTTTATAATTTATCTGATATAATGGTATATCAATTTCTGGCACCCCGTTATAAAGACTCACTGGCGCTTCAACATAT
>JANNEK010000204.1:0-4035 GCA_031378605.1 Chitinophagaceae bacterium
CGGCTATTGCCTTTGTACCGTGCTGAAATTTTTCCATTTCAAAAACACCCATCGGCCCGTTCCATAATATGGTTTTCGATTTCTTTATTACATTGGTAAATTGTTCCACTGCATTAGGGCCAATATCCAGTCCCATCCAACCATCGGGAATAGCATTACTGGGAGCAGTAGACGAATTAGCAGCCGCATCAAATTTATCTGCTATTATTGAATCGGATGGCAAATGAATACATACTCCTTTTGCTTCAGCTTTTTTCAATAATTCAATCGCCTTCGATAAACGGTCATCTTCGCATAAGGAGTTGCCAATTTTTCCGCCCTGTGCTTTGAAAAAGGTATAGGCCATACCTCCACCAATAATGATATCCGTTGCTCTTTCCAACAGGTTTTCAATGATGAGAATTTTATCACTCACTTTCGCCCCTCCAATAATTGCAGTAAAAGGTTTATCTGATTTATGCATTACTTTTTCCGCACTGGCTACTTCAGCCTCCATCAATAAGCCAGCCATTCTTTTATCAGCAGGAAAAAATTTTGCAATCACGGCCGTAGAAGCATGCGCCCGATGAGCCGTACCAAATGCATCATTCACATAAACATCGCCCAGCTTACTTAATTTTTCGGCAAATTTTTCATCTCCTTTTTCTTCTTCTTTATAAAACCGCAGATTTTCAAGTAACAATACCTCGCCGGATCTTAACATATTTGCTGTCATGAAGGCCTGTTCACCAATACAATCATTGGCGAATAAAACATTTACAGGTTTATTGGTTGATTGATTCAGTAACTGGTGCAAATGTTTTACCAAATGCTTTAAGGAAGACTTATCTTCTGGTCCGTCTTTTGGACGACCGAGATGGCTCATCAATATAACACTACCACCATCACTCAATATCTTTTTTATGGTAGGTATGGCTGCGGTCATGCGATTATCATCTGTAATAGCAAGAGTTTGTTTATCCAATGGTACATTAAAATCTACACGTATCAAGGCCTTCTTTCCATTGAAATTATATTCACTAAACTTACTCATAGTAGTTATTTTTTTTGGCAAATTACAACTTGCGTTACGCTTTTAGTATTAAAAATATGTTGTTCCCGTACAACAAACCATTGGCGCAGGTAGTTTTTAAATTCTATCGCATTCCATTCTCTATAATGCGCAGTATTTTCAGGAGGTCCATAATCATTTTTGCCAGCCACTGCATCCCTTTCCGGGGTACTAATAATAAGTTGCTGAAAATTCAGGTCACTGATAAAATCCAGTAAATCGTCGGGATTGGATATATGTTCAATAACATCTGCACAGAGTACGAGGTCGGTTTTCAATTGAGTGGGCTGTACTTCATCAAAGCGTAACCAATTTTTTGAAGGATATTTTTTTATCAACCAGTCAAAGGTTGGGCTTATTTCTATACCTGTTGTATTATAATGCCCAAGCATATTTACCAATTTGTATCCAGAACCACAGCCAACATCTAAAATAGTAGAGAACTCAAATTTTTTGGCGATTTCATCAGTAAGCTGGTATACTTCCTTCTGCCATTCATCCGTACTTAGGGTTGCGTCTAATTGCTCTGCAGTGGTTGCGTGATGATAGCCAGGTTTTATAGAAAAAAAAGTAGCTGGTTGAAGAGAACCATTTCGCCGACCCAACACTTTAAATATTCTTTTGGCAGCTATCCGTTGTAAGATAGCCCATCGATGTTGCCATATAGAATTATAAGTTGCCAATCAAAGATGGTATAAAAGAAAACCCACAAAGTCATAACGCACACAACGGAAAATGATGCTTTGCGTTACTAATGTCTTTGTGGGCAAACAAATTAAATCTAATTATTTGGAGATCATTTTTGCGAAATAATTTACACTGCGAACCAATTGGCTCACATAACTCATTTCGTTATCGTACCAACTAACTGTTCGTACTATTTGTGAATCGCCAACAGTTTGAACTTTTGTTTGGGTTGCATCAAATAGCGATCCATAGGTAATACCCACGATATCGCTGCTTACAATTTCATCGGTAGTATATCCAAAGCTTTCATTGCTCGCAGCTTTCATAGAAGCATTAATTTCTTCTACGGTTGTTTTCTTAGCAAGTATAACCGTCAATTCTGTTAAAGAACCTGTAAGTGTAGGAACCCGTTGAGCACTTCCATCCAATTTACCTTTTAACCCGGGCAATACTAAACCAATAGCTTTTGCAGCACCTGTACTATTCGGAACTATATTTTGTGCAGCAGCTCTTGCACGACGCAAATCACCTTTAGGGTGAGGAGCATCCTGTGTATTCTGATCATTCGTGTATGCGTGCACGGTAGTCATTAATCCGTTTACGATTCCGTATTGTTTATCCAGTACATCTGCCATGGGAGCCAAACAATTGGTGGTGCAGGAGGCACAACTGATAATCGTTTCGCTTCCATCTAGTATATGATGATTTACATTAAATACGATTGTTTTAAGATCACCTGTTGCAGGTGCTGATATTACAACTCGCTTAGCCCCGGCAGTAATATGGGCCGCTGCTTTATCTTTATCGGTAAAGAATCCTGTACACTCTAATACCACATCCACTCCATGATCTTTCCAAGGAATTTGTGCAGGATCTTTTTGTGCGTATACTTTTACTTCGTGGCCATTTACTACAATTGAGTTTTCGGTAGAAGTTACTTTTTCATCAAATCGTCCTTGTGCACTATCATATTTTAATAAATGTGCCAATGTAGCCGGACTTGTAAGGTCGTTTATTGCTACTACGTCTATCCCTTCCATATTGTGTATTTGACGAAATACCAAACGGCCAATTCTTCCAAAACCATTAATCGCAACTTTTACTGAACTCATGACTTTTAATTTTAACTATTATAAATTTTTGAAGTACAAAATTACAATTTGTTATGATTCCATAGCCTTTTATTTTCATTTTAGCCCGTTTGTAAACTCAGGTTACCATTTGGTAAAAAAGAAAAGCATGTAAACATAAAATTTTCATACATTTATGCCCTAAACTTAAAACATACAAATATGAAACGTTCAGGTATTATTATTTTAGTTGTAGTTGCTGCATTGGCTTTGTGGGCTATTTCTGTGAGAAATGGGCTTGCTACAGCACAAACTGGCATTAATGGTAAATGGGGTGAGGTAGAAACTCAATTTCAACGTAAAATGAAATTGTATGAAAATGTAATTGCAACAATAAAGGGTTCTGCAAAAAATGAAGACACTACGCTTATTAAAATAACCCAATTGCGTTCTAAAATTCCTTCAAATATTGATCCTAATAACCCAGCTGCATTAGCTGATGCAAATAGGCAATTTGATCAAATGAGAAGTGCTATTAATATTAGTGTTGAAGCTTATCCTAATCTGCAAACTACTGCTGCTTATAAAGAGTTTCAAACTCAAATTGAAGGAACTGAGAATAGAGTTACAGTTGCCATTAGAGATTGGAACCAAGCTATTACAGATTATAATACTAAGTTAGTTCGTTTTCCAAATAATCTTTTGGCGGGACTTTTTGGATATAATGTAAAATAAAATTACAAAACAGATGCTGGTTCAAAAGATACGAAATTAGATTTTGGTGCTTAATTAAAAAAAAACTACTGTGGGTATATTTTCTATATTTAAAAAAGTGCCTTTTTTTTCTGATAATGAAAAGCAACGTATTGTAGCGGCTATTAGAGATGCAGAACACAATACGAGTGGGGAGATACGTGTGTATGTGGAAAGTAAAAATCCTTATGTAGACCCTATGGATAGGGCTTCGGAGGTTTTTTACAATCTTAAAATGGATAAAACCATAGATAGAAATGCTGTGCTTTTATACGTTGCCATGGTGCATAAAGAATTCGTACTTTTTGGAGATGATGGAATATATAAACAAGTAGGTGAAACTTATTGGAGCAAAGCGGTAAAAAATATGATTGCACAATTTAAGTCTGATAATATTTGTAATGGTATTGTACAATGTATTCATCAAATTGGTGAAACCTTAAAAGAAAAATTCCCATACAATTCCAGCACAGA
>JANNEK010000254.1:0-4019 GCA_031378605.1 Chitinophagaceae bacterium
CCGACGCAGCGATTTCCAATGCACGTTTAATGTTTTCCTGTCCTTTTACATCGCAAAAATCAAATTCAAAATCGTATTGATTATTAAAAAATTCATCCCGCGTGTTTACAATTACAGGTTGTAAAGAGTTTTTATTTTTAAAAAATTCTATCACTTCATTTATATGTGTTACTCCATATACTTCCAGATTCGATACCATACCTGCTTCGCGGCTATTGGCACTGGGTACAATCAATCCCTTAAATCCTTCTCTTCGTGCAGTGATAGCGATTGGTAAAGATCCTTTAATAGGCAATATAGTTCCATCGAGGCTCAGTTCTCCCATCATTACATATTCTTCTAGCGGCACCGTATATTCGAATTGCTCGTTAGCAACCAGTGTACCGATGGCGATGGGGAGATCAAAAGCAGCACCACTTTTTCGAATATCGGCTGGCGCAAGATTCACGACCAGTTTGGTGCGGGGCATCTGGTACCCATTACTTTTTACTGTACTTTCTACCCGCTGCAAACTTTCTTTCACAGCATTATCGGGCAATCCAACAATAAAATATTTATTGCCGCTTAATACATTTACCTCAATGGTAATCGTTATAGCCTCCACTCCATAAACTGCACTTCCAAATGTTTTTACAAGCATAAAATTTTATTAACTCCTCTCAATCCAATTTTAAGGGAGGATGGTAGTGCCGAGTCTGTAGCGATACTATTTATCGCTAAGTTCAAAGTAAAGAATATTATAGGCAGATTAATCAACTTCCGAACTACTATGAAGCTGTTGTTGCGTCGCACTCTTGTACAGTAACAATTCTATTCGGCTGTAACCCGCACCGGCATTGATATTGCGCTGTTTAATAGGATACGCAAAGAAAATAACGTCAAAATCATGTTTTTTAACGGTTGGTGATTCAGGTTGGTCACACAGGTTGGTCAAGAGACCAACCTGTGAGTTTAAAAAAATAATTCTACCTTACCATATGCTTCAACGCTCCACTATTCAATTACTTCGTTTTCATTTTTCATTTTTTTTGTTACCTGTTTATTTATTTGCAGTAGGCCAGGTTCCTGCTATCAATTGGCTTCATACATTACTTATATTTTTTATTCTGCATTTTCTTGTTTATCCATCCAGCAATGGTTACAATTCTTATATGGATCGCGATGAAGAAAGTATTGGAGGCATAGCGAAGCCGCTTCCACCAACAAACCAACTTTTTCGGGTAAGCATTGTTATGGATCTGGTGGCTTTATTATTATGCTTGTTCATTAGCTGGTTATTTTTTGGTTGTGTAGCTGCTTATATCCTGGCATCGAGGGCCTATAGTTATCGGGGTATCCGGTTGAAAAAATATCCTGTTGTCGGGTACCTGACTGTTACATTATTTCAAGGCGCGGTAACTTTCTTTATGGTTTATCATGGTAGCAGTTACAATAAAATAACAACTGTTCCATGGATGGGTATGCTGGCTGCCAGTTTATTAATGGGTAGTTTTTATCCGCTTACACAGATATACCAGCATAAAGCAGATTTGAAGGACGGAGTAAAAACAATGAGTTATTTGCTGGGTTATCGTGGTACGTTTATTTTTACGGCAATCATTTATAGTTTGGCAATGGGTACACTTGCTTATTATTTTTTTGAACAGGGAAAACAGCATAATTTTTATTTAGTAAGCACCCTTTTGTTGCCCGTTCTCGTATATTTCTTTATATGGGCCATTAAAGTTTGGAAAGATGTGGCAAATGCTAATTTTAAGAATACCATGCAAATGAACCTATTGGCTTCTGTTTGCAGTAATCTTGCTTTTTTAACCGTTTTAATAGGGAGGTCGTTTTGAGTAAAATAATTTCAATAGGTACAGCCGTGCCTGCATTTAAGCATAAGCAGCAGGATATACTTCAGTTTATGCAGCGTATCTATGCATTTAACGAAGCTGATAAACGCAAACTGAAATTTCTCTATCATCAAAGCAGTATAGAAACAAGATATTCCGTAATAGGTGATTACAGCCGGCCTTTACCCGAATGGAAATTTTATCCGCATTCAGAAAACATAGAACCATTTCCATCGCTTGAACAACGAATGACCTGGTATAGTCGCTTTGCGGCACCACTTTCTTTAGATGCTATACGCCATTGCCTGGAAGGCAAAGCAAAAGAACAGGAAATTACACATCTTATAACGGTGAGCTGTACCGGAATGAGTGCTCCCGGCCTTGACCTCCAGTTAATGGAATTGATGGAGCTCCCCAGAACGATTTATCGTACTTCAGTAAATTTTATGGGATGCTATGCGGCCATCCATGCATTAAAAATGGCTAATTCGATTTGTAATTCCGAGAAAGATGCGAAAGTACTAATAGTATGTACGGAACTTTGTACGCTGCATTTTCAACGTGAATCCACGATCGATAATATTGCTTCGAGCTTATTGTTTGGAGATGGCAGTGCAGCGGTTTTAGTAGTAGCGGATGGAGCACCCGTAAAAGGAGTTCAGTTGAAAAGTTTTTATTCTGAAATTATTCCTAAAGGAAAAAAAGATATGTCGTGGGAACTTTCATCTACGGGGTTCTTAATGACATTAAGCGGATATGTACCCGACCTGATCAAAGAAGATTTTGAACCATTGGTAACCCGCGCGCTCTCGAAAGCAGGGTACGAAAAAGAATCTATTAATAATTGGTGCATTCATCCGGGCGGGAAAAAAATTGTAGAAGTAATTCAAAAAAGTTTAGCATTACCTCCCGGGCAATTGGAATACAGTTACCAGGTACTAAAAGAATATGGTAATATGTCGTCTCCTACATTATTATTTGTGCTGAAAAAAATTATGCAGCATAGCCACAATGTCAATTCGGGGAAAGAATCGAATGTTTTTGCGGCTGCGTTTGGACCCGGTTTAACAATGGAAACATTTATAGCAACGTACTAATGACTTTTTTTTCTCATCGCTCTTCTAAAACAGAATTACTGGATCGTACTGATATCCCGTTTGAGGATATCCGTAAAAATATGATTGAGTTAAATATCATTAATAAATATCTTGGGGGGCACTCGATTACCATTGCTGGTTTAAAAGCTGTTTTGTCGAAACGTTTTAAATCGGACGTTAGTTCCAAACCATTATTGATTTGTGAAATTGGTTGCGGCGGAGGCGATAATTTGAGCGCCATACAGCAATGGTGTAAAAAAAGAAAGTTATCTGCTCGTTTTATTGGAATTGATCTGAATAAAGACTGTATTCAGTTTGCGCGGGAGAATAATAAATTATTGAATGTTGAATGGATAGTAAGCGATTATACTGACGTTCAATTTTCAACCAAGCCAGATATTATTTTTTCGTCACTTTTTTGCCACCATTTTAAAGATCAGGCATTGGTTGAACAATTAAGATGGATGAAAAAGAATGCGGACATAGGTTTTTTTATTAATGACCTGCACCGGCATCCGGCCGCTTATTTTTCTATTAAATTTCTTACCTTTTTTTTTTCTAAAAGTTATTTGGTAAAGAATGATGCTCCATTATCTGTTTTAAGAGGATTTAAAAGAAATGAATGGAAGCGTTTGCTGCTGCAGGCGGAAATTACAAATTATAAATTGCAATGGAAATGGGCTTTCAGATGGTTAGTCAACTATAACGAGTAAAACGAATTGTTGTAGTAATCAATTATTAAAGGAGTATTGAGTGATTCAGCTCAATATATTTTTATCATAAAATTTTCCCGAACTAATTTTGTTATTTTCATAAACAATGAGTGTAGAAACTACCTACGAAATTGCAGTGATCGGAGGGGGGCTTGCCGGCCTTTCCTTATCTATTCAATGTGCCCGGGCTGGATATAAAGTAATATTATTTGAAAGAGAACAATATCCTTTTCATAAAGTATGTGGTGAGTATATAAGTCATGAAAGTTGGAATTTTTTACAGGATTTGGGTGTTTCGCTGAGCGATATGCAATTGCCACAAATAAACCGTGTACTTATCAGCGCTCCTAATGGAAATTTTATTGAGCATCCAC
>JANNEK010000262.1:0-9897 GCA_031378605.1 Chitinophagaceae bacterium
TGTAAAATGATGCCATTTCACAATGTTACGGGGTATTAATCCAAGTTTCCCTGGGCTATCCCCCATTTGAAGGAAGGTTGCGTACGTGTTCCGCACCCGTTTGCCGGTCGCCGCCCATGTATTGCTACACTGCGCTGCCCCTCGACTTGCATGTATTAAGCCTGCCGCTAGCGTTCATCCTGAGCCAGGATCAAACTCTCCATTGTAAATGAGTTTTGACCTATGGCGTTAATAATTCTCTTGGAAAATTAACGTTGTGATCGAATAATAATGTCGCTAAACCTTACCGTAAATACATGATTTACGTACTATTGTTTCCAAACTTTCAAAGATCTTTCGGCCTTTTTTGCCGCCCTATTTTAAATTGGGCTGCAAAGGTAAGGTCGTTTAGTATCTGACCAAAATTTTTCTTGAGTTATTACTATTTATTTTCCTCTAAAACTCTTGAATTATGCTAAGAACTATTTCCTGTTTTTTTTTGCGGACGGCAAAGATACGTTGTGATGAGTTTACCGCCAAGTTTTTATCAGTGCAAATAAAATTATTTTCGACTCAACCTTTATATTCACTGAAAGAACTTTTTATCCTTTTCTAAATCGGCCGGCAAAGATAGTATCCATCAGTTTATAGCCAAATAAATTTTGAATTTCATTCACTATTAAACACCCAAACATAGATGGGTTATAGCTTTTATCAAACAAAAAAATGTTATTACTATTAGCCTTGCTCGAAATAAGCATCTGGATATTTTACTTTCACTAAAAACAAACCATGCCCCGGTACTGCAAAGTTTGCTTTTGACGGATCTTTTGCAAGTATTATCTCTTCAAAATCCAATGTTGAAATATTTCCCCGCCCTACCTGCAGCATGGTTGCCACCAGGCCCCGAACCATTCCACGTAAAAAACGATTTGAAATCACATTATATATGATACAATTGTCTTTGAAACTCCACCTACTCTGCTGAATAGTACATTCGAATGTTTTTACCTGAGTACTTCGCTTAGAAAAGCTTGTAAAATCAGCGTGCCTTTTTACTATTTCTGCGGCCTCCTCTAATAACTCAATTTTTAAGTTATAGGGGTAATAAAAAGCGATATCCTTTAAGAAAGGATCTTTTTGCTGATAAATAAAGTATTCATACTCTCTGCTCAATGCATCAAACCTGCAATGGGCTGTTGCCTTAACAGCCAGGATATTTTTTATCACAATTGAATCTGGAAGTATTGAATTGAGATTATAAATAGAGGATGAAAGCAGAATATCTTCACTATCGAAATGAAAATAATTCTGCAACGCATGCACGCCAGTATCTGTGCGAGAGGAGCCAGTTAAAAAGAAAGGCTTTCTAAAAAAAGTATATAGTGCTGTTTCAACTTCTTTTTGAACTGTATTAGCATTCTCCTGGATCTGGAACCCAGCGTAGGGTTTGCCATTATAACTAACTTCGATAAAGTACCGGTTCATCTGGCGAAAATAAGCAAGACTCTGTACCTGCAAAAGATTTTACATCCTTACCATTACTTTAAATCGTGTTATATAATATTCTTCATTCAATAATTCAACCAAAGCCTTAAAGTTTTCTGAGTCTGATACAAAGGGATAGGCTGCATCAAAAAAGGCATACCTGGTTTTATCATTCACAAAGAGTTCTGTAAGTGCTTTAATTTGTTTTGTAGTGAAACATCTTGTACGGAATACTTTTTTCGCCAGCACAATACGTTCATCTAAATTACTTTCAGCAAGCATTTTCATCCGCAACTTATCAAGGTCCAAATCACTTGCAAAATTCTTACAATCCGAATTTATGATAGCGAGTTTTTTCACAGGTATTTCCTTGGAATCATTTTTACCAGTGTCGAGATTATTCAACTTAATTAAAGGTGCGGTTACGATACTACTATCTTTTTTCTTTTTTTCTGTAGGTAACTCCAGCTTTTCTTCTTCGCGTAAAACCGAATCTTGCTTTTTTGCTTCAAATGGTTTTTCTATAACTCCAGCACTATCCAATAAATATTTTTTTCCTATAATTACTTTTTCATCAAAATCTATTATTACATTAATAGTATCAGAAATCTTTCCGTTATTATTATCTGTAAAAAATAACTCCCTTGAAGTGCTTGTTAATCTTTCCCCTGTCGGGGTAATCAAAGAGCTCCTTTCTTTACTTAAATCACTTACAGATTCCTTATTAATAGGTTTCTTTTGCAATTCTTTTCCTTTTAGGCTTAAAGAATCTGTTACTCTCTTTTTATTGCCTACTGCTACTATTATCAAGCTATCTTCTTTTCGATTTTTAATAACCTCCTTTCCAGCATTTGATTTCCCTTTAACTGAAGGATTTTCCAATTTGGTTACTATTGAATTTTTCAACTGGTTTGGGACTGCCTTTTTTGTAAGAGTATCTAAAGTATTTTTTTGAGAGTTATTCGAAACGAGCGCCTGACTATCTACCTTTTTACTTTTTTCAATAGTCAAGGCTGGTAGTTGTTTTATTGTATCCAATGCAACCTCTTTCTTTTTTTCAGCATTTTTTAATTGCACCGGTGGCTTGTATACTTCAATAAATAAAACAGCGGAATCATTTACAACCGCAGCCATCATTTTTGCAAATCCATCATTATTTCTTTCAAAAATATTTTCAGTCTTAACATTTAAATGGGATTCCATTAGCAACGACTTAAGTATTTCTTGCGAATTCTTATCAATCAATCCCCAATTTTTTTCATCTATTTTTTTAAGCAGGTATTCTATGTTTTTATTATTAATTGAAATGCCGAAAACCTGTACAGGAATTATACCGCCCTGAAAATTTATCACGACTTTATAGGTAGCATTGCTCAAATTTGAAATCAGGAGGTCGCCTAAAGGGGACGAGGAATAGTTTTTATCTCCAACCGATACGGAGAATGGTTGATGATTATCCGCCTCGATAGCTACAGAAAAAACATTCTGAGCCCGAACGCATTCAGTAATTAATAAGATGCCTAAAAAAAAGACTACAAACTTCATTAATGGTATGGATTTCGTATTTGAGCAAAATTACTTATTTGAACCGAGCTCAGTGCCACTTACCCATTTTTTCACAAATATTATGTAAGCCGCCACTTATCTTTACTCATAATAATTATAAATTATGAAAAAACTCTTTTTAGTATTACTCAATGCACTCATTCTAATTTCCGCAAATGCACAATTTGGAGAGGAGCCGGCCGACACCTCCTGGAAAAAAATATACCGCGAATCATATACTACTACTAATGACCTTCTCCATACAAAGCTGGATATAAAGTTTGATTACTCCGCATCAACTGCTTCAGGTAAAGTTTGGCTCTCGTTAAAACCTCATTTTTACGCTTCCAGCAACCTGCAACTTGACGCAAAAGGAATGGACATCAAAAAAGTTGAATTAGTTAAGGGCACCTCAAAATTACCCTTGAAATATGATTATAACGGGAATGAATTAGCGATTTCTCTGGACAGAACCTATAACAAAAATGAAGTTTACAATATATATATAGAATATACCGCCAGGCCTAACGATTATAAAGGCAAAGGAAGTGCTGCGATTACTGATGCGAAAGGATTGTATTTTATTAATCCTACAGGGGAAGAAAAAGATAAACCCACTCAAATTTGGACACAGGGTGAAACAGAAGGCACATCGGTATGGGTACCAACTATTGACAAGCCCAATCAAAAAACAACTCAGGAGTTTATCATGACAGTTCCCGCAAAATATGTAACACTATCAAACGGAAAACTGATTAGTCAAAAAAATAATCCGGATGGCACCCGTACAGATACCTGGAAAATGGAATTACCTCATGCGCCTTACCTGTTTTTTATGGGTGTAGGTGATTATGCCATTATTAAAGATTCCTACAAAGGCAAAGAAGTAAGCTATTATGTAGAAAAAGAATATGGCCCGGTTGCGCGAAAAATATTTGGCAACACTCCGGAAATGATTTCCTTTTTTTCGCGAATTACCGGAGTTGACTATCCCTGGGTTAAATATGCCCAAATAATTGGCCGGGATTATGTAAGTGGTGCCATGGAAAATACTACCGCTACTCTTCACCAGGAAAGTGCTCAACAAGATGCAAGAGAGTTGATTGACGGAAACAGTTGGGAAAGCACTATTGCACACGAATTATTTCATCAATGGTTTGGCGATTACGTTACTACGGAAAGTTGGAGCAATCTTACGCTTAATGAATCGTTCGCCAATTATAGTGAGGTTTTATGGGACGAATATAAATATGGAAAAGATGCTGGCGACGCGCAAAATTACAATGACATGCAGGGGTATTTGCAAAGCGGCAGCGAAAAAAAGAACCTTGTGCGTTTTTATTATAATAACAGGGAGGATATGTTCGATGCCGTTAGTTATAATAAGGGAGGTCGTATTTTAAATATGCTACGAAACTATGTAGGTGATAGTGCCTTTTTTAAGTCGCTAAATGTATATCTGACTACGAACAAATTTAAATCTGCAGAGGCACACCAGTTGCGCCTTGCATTTGAAGAAGTAACCGGGCGAGATCTCAACTGGTTTTGGAATCAATGGTACTTTGGAAGCGGACACCCGAAATTAACTATTGACTATCTGTATAAAGAGGACACGAAAAAAATTCAGGTTATTATCAAACAAACACAGTTGGGTGATAAAATATTTAAATTACCTGTTGCAATTGATATATATACCGGCGCGAATAAAAAACGTACTCAAATCTGGATTGAAAACAAGATTGATACTTTTACGTTTGATTATGTATCAAAACCTGACTTAATAAATGTAGATGCAGATAAAATTTTATTGGCAGAAAAGAAAGATAATAAGACATTAGAAAATTATATCCACCAATATAAGTATGCAGGTAACTATTCAGATCGAAGAGAGGCTATTGAATTTGCCTTGCGCAAACAGGATGAGCCTAAAGCACAGGAGTTACTGATTACCGCTTTAAAAGACCCCTATTTTGGTTTACGTAATCTTGCCTTATCCCGCATTGATTTAAAGAAAGAGACGCTAAAAAAAGATGCCGAACCTATCATTGCATCCATTGCAAAAAATGATTCAAAATCGGTTGTACGTGCCAGTGCATTGGGTTTACTAAATAATTATACGGATCCAATCTATAAAGATCTTTTAACCAAAGCAGTAAATGATTCTTCCTATACTATTGCTGGAACTGCATTAGAAGGTTTGGATAAATTAGATCCGGTCGCCTCTGTAGCTATGGCAAAAAAATTAGCGACTCAGCCCACGAAAGGAAAATTAAGCAGCTCCCTTATGAAAGTGTTGATTAAATCTGGTACGGAAGATGATTTTGATGCCATTTCAGATGCGTACGATAAAATGCCTTTGGGGCAGGAAAAATTTGAGATGATTAAACCCTTTTGCGATTTTCTTGGAAAAATAAATGCTTCTGAAAAATTAAAAAAGGGCGTAGATGTTGTAGTGAAATTTCGGGATGGTATTCCGGAAGAATTTGGAGTTAGTCCGATGATCAACAATTTTTTGAAAAGCATTATCACAAAAAAAGAATCGTTGAAAACTATTTCGGAAAACAAAACCGCACTTCAAGAACAAATTGATTACATAAAAATAAAAATTGAGCAAGAAAGAAAAGGATTTTAGAACAGCTCCATTTATAAAATGTAAAAAAGCCATCTTAACAACAGATGGCTTTTTTATTAGAAGAAATTCAACGGGTAATTTAATTTGTTGCGGAGTAAATATATATACACATATGCCCTTGTTACCAGCTTCCACTTGCTCCACCTCCACCACTGCTTCCTCCTCCAAATCCTCCAAAACCTCCGCCTCCTCCACCACTCCAGCCACCGCCCCCACCTCCACCGCCACTTGGCCAAAAAATAGTGGGACCAAAACCACGATATCCCCGGCGACTCATAAATCCGCCTCCACCACCACGATTAATATTGGAAAGTATGATAATAATAATAACAAAAACAATAAGCATTCCTAATATACTACCTCCTCCATCTTTGTTTTTACGATAACCTTCAGGTGCTTTGTATTCCCCAGTGGCTGCTTTTATAATAGATTCTGTTGCTTTATCAAACCCATCATAATAATCTCCGCTGCGAAAACCCGGAGCAATATCATTCCGGATAATCTGGTTAGCCGTAATATCAGGGATCGCTCCTTCAAGTCCATAACCAACTTCAATACGAATCTTTCTATCATCAATAGCCGCAATAATCAGTACTCCGTTATTGGTTTTTTTATTTCCGATTCCCCAATCCCTGTACAATTTCAGTGCGTATTCCTCAATCGGATACTCATTCAAGGTTCGAACCGTAACTACTGCAATTTGGGTGGAAGTACTATCATCGTAAGCTACCAACTTTCGTTCTAACCTGGCTTCTTCATCGGGTGATAAAACATCGGCCAGATCATTTACCAGTTTAGGTGGATTGGGTTTTGAAGGAATATTCTGGCTAATGGCCGATATAGAAACTGCCATCAATAATCCAATAACTATATACCTGAATCCTCTCATCCGTTCTTTATAATTTCTTAACATTATTTACCAAATACGATATCATCGGGCAGTTCATTTTTATCTGTATCATGTTCATACGGAAAATGATGGTGCAATGCTTCGCCCACATCTGTTATTACCTGTGCAATGGCATCGGAAATCTGATTCTCCCGAAAATGTTTATACATTGCCTGTACTTCTTCTTTCCAGAATTTTTCTCCTACTTTTTCATGAATGCCCTTATCTGCAAATACAGCATACTGATGATCGCGAAAAGCTATATAGACCAATACCGCATTTTTATCTTCAGTATGATCCATCTTTAAACCCCAGAAAATTTCGGCTGCCCGATCCAGTGGATCTACAAATCGGCAACGACTTTCTATATATACTCTTATTTCGCCGCTGGTACGTAATTCTGTAGCCCGAATAGAAGCAATAATATGTTGCTTTTCTTCTTCACTGAAGAAATCACTTCTACGAAAAAAAGAAAATAGTGACATGAATAGTTTTGCTGGATTAAAATTTAACGTCGGGTGCCTTTTCAGAACCGGGGTCGGCTTTAAATCCATCTTTTACTTTAAACCCAAACATTCCTGCAAAAATAGTATTCGGAAATTTACGGACTGTAGAATTATATCCCTGAACTGAAGTATTAAAATCATTTCTGGAAACCTTTATCCGGTTTTCAGTTCCTTCCAATTGCTTTTGTAAATCCATAAAATTCTGATTGGCTTTCAGATCGGGATAGTTTTCTACTACAGCCAATAATCTTCCTAATGCACTATTTACCCCAGCCTGTGCCTGTTGAAATTCAGCCAGTTTTTCCGGGGTAATATTTGAAGGATCTACTTGAACAGAAGTAGCTTTAGCCCTGGCTTCCACAAGTCTCACTAAGGTTTCCTGTTCAAAATTGGCAGCGCCTTTAACAGTATTTACCAGGTTTGGAATAAGATCGGAACGACGCTGATAATCACTTTGTACATTTGCCCATTTTGCCTTTACATTTTCATCGAGACCTACCATGCTATTATAACCACTGCATCCACACCCACCTAAAATTAAAACAAAGGCTATTACTACGATAACAATAAGATTACGCGATTTCATATCTGTAATTTTTTGATTTATAAATAAAATTAACGTTTTTACTATATCTGCAATATAAATTTTCGGCCGAACCCAACGTTATTACGGTAAACATTGTATCCTTACCGGTAGCGGCACAATTTTAGCTTTAAGCCTTAAATAAATTATTTAAATGAAGACTCTTTTTGTTTCCCGATTTCTTATACTAATAGCGTTGCTCCATGTTATTTCCTGCAAAAAGAAAGAAGATAACCCTTCCACTCCCCTGCCTGTTGAATTAACCACCACTGTTTTGACTGAAAATCTTAGTCAACCCTGGGAAATTTTATGGGGACCCGATAATTTCATATGGATGACTGAACGCGCAGGAACGATCAGCAGGGTTGACCCCAGCAATGGAACTAAAATTCCACTTTCAACGATTAGTGATATTGATGCCAAAGGAGAAGGTGGCTTATTGGGTATGGTGCTTCATCCGCAATTCAATACAAACCCACATGTTTTTGTATCCTATAATTATACGGCATCAGGTAGCTATCGGGAAAAAATAGTTCGATTTACGTATGGTGCCGGCAAACTTACGGATCCATTTATCATACAGGATAATATTACCGGGGGAAATATACATAACGGTAGCAGACTTGTAATTGTGGGTGATAAACTATTTATAAGTACCGGCGATGCGGGCAATACAGCGTTCCCCCAAAACAACGGCTTTATCAACGGAAAAATTTTACGACTGAATTTAGATGGAACAATTCCAACGGATAATCCTTTTGGAGGAAGTGCTATCTGGAGTAAGGGGCATCGCAATCCACAAGGACTTGTATTTGCAAATAACATATTGTATAGTTCCGAACATGGGCCCGATACCGATGATGAAATAAATATTATTGAAAAAGGTAGAAATTTTGGATGGCCTGATGTGCGGGGGTTTTGTGATGGTAGTAACGAATCAAGTTTTTGTACCTCTAATAATGTAAAGGAACCGATTAAAGCCTGGACACCTACCATTGCTGTAAGCGGAATGGATTATTATAATAACGATCTGATTCCCCAATGGAAAAATTCTTTATTAATTGCAACACTTAAAAACACACGATTAATGCAATTGAAGTTGAATGATACACATACTACGGTTGTTGAAACCAATGAGTTTTTATCGGGTACTTATGGAAGAATGAGAGATATCTGTATTTCGCCCGATGGAAAAGTATATATCTGTACAGGCAATGGAAGCAATGATAAAATTATAGTGATTTCAAAAAAATAAACCACTCTTCTCAGAAATTTTTTATTTATCCTATTGTTTTTCTAAGGTAATAACAGACGTTGCTTTAGTTGTTTGTTTTTGTGTTATACCTGAAATTGTTTCTGATTTAGTTTGTGTTGAATTGCTTGTCATTAAAAGCCTATTTCCTTCAAATTTTATCCTGGCCCCTCCTGGTTGTGAAGATTGGCTTCCGCCGCCGCCCTGATAAACAAAACCTCCATTTTCGAAGTAAAGCGAATCACTGCTAATTTGTTTATATGTTGCTGTTCCATCAGACAAAGGAACCGAAAAAGAAAAAGGAGATTCTAAAGAATCTTCCAGCGTTCCATTCAAATACAAATAAGCTTTAACTGTTGTATTAACATCGTATCCCAATCCAGATGAATTCATCTTCGTGGCGTCAAACGTGATAGTTCCCTTATTGTTGGTAGAGACATAATTACTGAATGAAATCGATTTTTCAATATCAATACCATCAGTAGCTTCAACGATGCTTTCTGTTTTGGCATCAATATTAATAAATTTCCATTTCCCTATTACTGAATTTGCCGACCCTCCGCCACTGCCTGTAAGTGAATCTATCGATAATTCTTTTTGGCAAGCAATCGTAAAAATGCCAAGGAAAGCAATAGCGATATATTTGAAGACTCTATTCATTTTTGGAAAATATTAAAAATTAAAAACCAGGTTAAGAATCGTAAATATTCAAATTTAAAAATAATTCTTCTATCCATTACAATCTAAAAAATAACAGTCTGTTTAGCACGATAGTTATTAA
Organism: Chitinophagaceae bacterium; assembly: GCA_031378605.1. Taxonomy (GTDB): domain Bacteria; phylum Bacteroidota; class Bacteroidia; order Chitinophagales; family Chitinophagaceae; genus Endoryza. Next base: position 9,656 of record JANNEK010000262.1, read on the forward strand.
TCCTTTATTGCAGCTATTCCTGGTAGTTCTTTCCCTTCAAAATACTCGAGCATAGCACCGCCACCAGTTGAGATATAACTTACTTTATCGGCATACCCAAAATCATTCACTGCTGCTACACTATCGCCTCCACCCACCAAACTAAATGCACCGTTTTTTGTTGCATTTGCAATGGCTTCGGCTATTGCCTTTGTACCGTGCTGAAATTTTTCCATTTCAAAAACACCCATCGGCCCGTTCCA
>JANNEK010000263.1:0-2072 GCA_031378605.1 Chitinophagaceae bacterium
ACTTCCCAGTCCATGTCAGCACGTGCCTCAATGTAATGGAAGCGGCGCATCCCACTTGTGTCCTTAACTAGCATATCAGGTGTGGCATTGGTTGCCCCAATAAACGTAGAACGTTGTGCATAGTTCTTGTATAAATGCTTACCCAAAATTCTTCCATTTAGCGTTGCCGACGTAACAACGGTTTTAATTAACTCAACATCGGCCTTATTGGTTTTAGGCATCTCATCAAAAAAGATGACAGGATAAAGTTCATACAAAGGGTAATATCTGTCATCTCCCATCTTATCAAATGTCAGCCCACTATAAATATAATCTGTAGAAATGGGCTTTAAGAAATTAGTAATCGCCGTAGTCTTACCTGTGCCTTGCTTAACTCCATACAATATGGGCATCATGTGGTAAGCAACAGGCTTGCCTAACATTTTACGCTTTACCTGCCATATAAAATGCTGCAAAGTGGCAACAGTTAGCGGCTGCGAGCCAACACTAATAGCTTCCACAAGCTTGCTCAACTCCGCTATCCCTGCATCCCGCTTACTCCCATCGTACTTCAAGCGCGCTGACATGGCGGCTACCTGCTCCTTATACATCTCCTTAACACGCCGCTCTAATAGCTCTAACCAAAAGCCTTTGGGCGATTCTTTAGTTATCGCCCTTCGGTATACAAGAAAACTATGGAATCTGGTCAACAAATCATTTAAATCTATCCTGCCGACGCCTTTAAATGTATATTCATAAGGACTAACTGCCGCCACATTATAAGTCTTAAGGAAGAGGTTAACGCTAGCAGCGTATACCCTTTCTAAACGCATGGCCCGAGTTATGTGTTGTTCATTGTTTAATTGCTCTAATTCGTCTACCGACAATTCTGAATCGCTGCTCATGTATCTTTCCTTGGTGGTTAGGTAGCCTACGATTAAGCTACTTACCCACCATTATACCAAAGAACTTCAAAGAGTCAAGCGCTTAGTTTTGTGGTGAGGTGGTTGTTTGTTAGAAACAGTATACTGTATATATATATCTCCTTTTACGGGTCTAGTATTATCATCCACTCCACCCAAGCACCCACCAAATAGTCGTTTTTGTGTTGGCGGTACTGCGACGAGAGGAGGAGCTTCATGATTAAACGAACAGGAAGGAGGTGCTATTGAGTTTAAATAAGGCGGAGAAGACAAAGTAGGGGTCGAACCGATCGTTGAAGGGCGGGCGGTTTACGGCGCAAGGCAAAAAGCCCCATGGCCTTTGTTCAGCTTAGCTTAGATTGGCTAATAAGGGGTTTTAATAGGCGGGACAGGTGCCGTAAATTGTCACTACTGAAGAGTTTTGTAAAGCACCCACTTTTTTGAAGGGGGGTGCCGGAAATGGGCACTACTTTCCTGGTAAAAGTTGGGCAGGCTATTAATTAGGAATTCTGGAGATTTGTTAGCGGTCTCAAAGTGGGACGAGGGCGTTTTACGCAATCCCAAAATGAGACCGTCTATAAATGAGATGCTGACAGTTTGCGCGTCTGTATATATGTATATTTTGAGGGATGTGAAGTGTGTATATGGATATACCTGCAAATCAAATACCATGCCAAAGGTTAACAGGTAACGGTCAGCGAGTCAACAGCAAAAAGCGTGCCTGGCACGAATCTTGCAAGTACCTAAAATAATTAAAGATTTTTAAAATACTGCTTGATTTTTTTCACGCGCTGACCGATACTTAATTAAGAGAAACAAACAAACAAGGAGACCAGAAAATGAAACACTTTATCTTAGTCGGAATCTTTTTTGCCTTATTCGGAATGATGACTGTTGAATTATTTGAGGGATTGTCTACAGTGCAACCCAATGTTTTAAAAATACTGGAGACAAAATAATATGGACAACGAAACTAAGAATCTCTTAATTGAAAAAGTTCTAGAAAAAAGAAATGACCTGTCTTGCATCGAATTATGCGAACTGGTCGGACTAGATAGTGAGACCGAACTTGAGCGCATAATAGTTGAATACTTACATAAATTAAATGAAAAACAATTAATTGAGTTATTATAACCAAACCCATAACAGAAGAGGAAAATACCATGACAA
>JANNEK010000350.1:0-6910 GCA_031378605.1 Chitinophagaceae bacterium
AACCATTTGATCTTTTTCATATTGAATCAATCGACTGTCAAAAAAGTCATAGTAATCTGCATAGCTCGAATAAAGTGATTTTGGGATATAGGGTGGGTTATTAAGAAAAAAAACAGTTGTAAATTCAGCGAGGATGAAAAATAAAATTATCAACCCCAACCCAAGAAATCTATTTTGTTTGAAAAAAGGCTTCTTTGAAAAAAGGGCATTAACTATTATTCGCAAAAGAAAAGCAATCGCTATAAAAAATTGAATACAACCAATCAAAATGCTGATAAAATAAGATAGTGAACCCCCCGAACCTGTTATAACTCTTTTACAAACTTCAAGCAGCAGTATACCGATAATAAGAAAGAAAATATTTCGCCGGGTTTTCATCACTTTTCTTTATACCAGAAAAAAATTGAATTAACAGCTTCAAATTATAGAAAATTTTTTCCTGGTCGCGGAATAACTTCTATAACAACGATTGAATTTTTTGCAAAGTAAATAAACCAAAAAACCTATGACCGTCTACAAATCTGTAGAATCATAGGTTTTTAAAATAGTTTATTAATTATTTTATTGCGCTGTGAAACTTACAATGGTAAAGCTTACCATACATGTTCCAGGCTATCTTTGTCATATAAGAAATTCCTTTCTTTATAATAACTTTTACTGCCATCAGATTTCATTTTAATACCACTCTTACCCATTGCTTTTACAATTATCGCCATAGGAAAAAGAAAAACAAAAAACACAACAGTTAAAATTACTTTGCTCATTACCCAGCCCATAACATGAGCCAATTTCATCCATCCCAAATGGATCTTATCGGCCAAAATCGGAATGAATAAGCCAATTAATCCTAGTACCAAAGCAGCTAGCAACAGGTATTTTCCTAACTCTGGTTTCTTTTCGTGGGAGAACCAATAAAATAATCCGAGTGCCAATACCAAAACTAGTATCGTTTCGAGATGTTTTTGTCTGTTCATAAGGGTTAAAATAAGGTGTAAATAAATGGTGCAATAGCAGAACCACCGCCCAATACCAGCAAAATGCCGATTAACAGTAGTACAATTATTAATGGGGCCAGCCACCATTTTTTTCTGGCTTTCATAAATTGCCACATATCTTTTAAAAAGTCCATAAAATTTATTTTGTTATTAATAGAAAGATTAACGGTTTATCAATCGAGCGTAAATTCTGTTTTCCAATCATCCTTTTCCATCCACTCGGGTTGTTTTGTTTTATCAAAAACATAGTTACCAACTACCAGAAAATCCATATCAGTACGCATAAAACAGCGGTAAGAATCTTCCGGAGTATTTACGATAGGTTCTCCCCGCACATTAAAACTGGTATTTACCAAAACGGGATAACCTGTTTTTGTTTTAAATGACTGCAATAACTTCCAGAGCCTTTCATTGGTTTCTTTATGAATAGTTTGCAAACGAGCCGAATAATCAACATGGGTAATGGCCGGCATATCGCTCCGAACAAAATAAAGTTTATCCAATAATTCTTTGCTATTGAAATTTGCCGGATACGGAATTTGTCTTTTCTTTTTTACTGGCTTTACGATGAGCATATACGGCGATACGCCATCATGTTCAAAATACTCTGAAACATCTTCTGCCAAAACTATTGGAGCAAAAGGGCGAAAGCCTTCCCGATATTTAATTTTTAGGTTAAGTTTTTTCTGCATTTCAGGATTACGCACATCTGCAATGATACTTCTTGCACCCAATGCTCGTGGACCAAATTCCATTCTACCCTGATGCCATCCAATTATATTTCCTCCAGCAATGAGTCCGGCTACTTTCTCTACCAATGCATTTTCATCTGGAAAATATTCAAAGTTAGCTTTGTATTTACTGGCAGTTCCTTTAATATCCAGATCAGACGTTTCAGTTCCAAGATAGGATCCATTCAACGCATCCATTTTTGTTGGATCAATCTTACGCTCGTTACCAAAGTAAATATAATTTGCCGCATAGGCAGCACCTAAAGCACCTCCGGCATCGCCCGCAGCAGGTTGAATAAAAATTTGTTTGAAAATTTTTGCATCATCCAATTTTCCATTGGCCACACAATTCAATGCTACTCCACCAGCCATACACAAATATTCAGCACCGGTTAACCTTTTTGCTTCGCGAGCCATTCCTATTACAGCTTCTTCTGTAACCAATTGAATTGCCAATGCCAGATCGCAATGCTTTTGTTCAAGCAAAGATTCTCCACCTCTCTTTGGAAACCCAAAAAGTGCCTCCCATTTATCATCATATACCATCCTTAAACCGGTAGCATAATTAAAATACTCCTGGTTTAAGAAAACCGATCCATCTTCTTTCAGATCGATAAGTTTTGTTTTTATAATATTAATATATGTAGCAACTTCGGCCGAACCATGATTGCCATAAGGAGCAAGACCCATTAGTTTGTATTCACCAGAGTTTACTTTAAATCCGCAGAAATAAGTAAAGGCAGAGTATAATAATCCTAGTGAATGCGGAAAATCCAATTCCTTCAGGATAGTTATTTTATTTCCTTCTCCGAGACAAATAGAAGCAGTAGCCCATTCCCCTACACCATCAATCGTTAAAATCGCAGCTCTCTCGTATTTACTTGGATAAAAAGCACTGGCAGCATGCGATAAGTGGTGCTCGGGAAAAAGCAATTTTGACTTCTTCCGATTTACCTTTTCAATTTGGTCAAGCGATTCATATATAAGTTTCTTTAAAAATAATTTTTCTTTCATCCATACGGGCATCGACATCATAAATGACCGAAGTCCTTTTGGAGCAAAGGCGTAATAAGTTTCCAACAAACGCTCAAATTTGAGCAGTGGCTTGTCGTAAAACACAATGGCATCAACATCATTTATGGAACATCCGGCATACTGAAGGCAAAAACGGGCTGCGTTAACCGGAAACGCAGGATCATGTTTTTTTCGCGTAAAACGTTCTTCCTGAGCAGCAGCAAGAACTTCGCCGTCTCTAATAATCGCAGCCGCCGAATCGTGATAAAATGCAGAAATACCTAAGATAGTCATCAGATTACTTTTGTGGTTTTGAGGTTAATCTATTGCTTATAAATAGATTAGAAAACGGTTTTCAGAGGAAAAAATTGTTTAAACAAGCTAAAAAGAGCCGTTTACCCATTTTGGAGCCGCTAAATTATACTTTTTTATTGGGCAATACAATACCCTATTGATGGAAAATGAATTCATTTATTTTTACTTCAATATGATTCACCAGGTTCATTTTTTAAGTCAAATTGCATGAATACTTTAAAGAGGGTACCTGAGCAATTATAATTCCCTAAAAAAATTTACTAATTAGATTAAATTTCTGACTACATATTCCGGATTTGCTGAGAATAAGGATATAAACTTATGATAAATGATAAAATTTGTGGCTGATTAAACGACTAATACTTGTTATTATATATCTAAGTCGCCTTGTACTACAACCCTTTAAAATTAAAATCAAATTCAATAGTTCTTATCTAATTTTGATTCAGTCAAGTTAATGGCGTATTAATAGCTATCAATTCATTTTATGATCTCATAAAATCACCCTGAAAGGCATGGCTTCTCTTTTTAAATCTCACCATTCGAAAGTCACCGATAATTTCAAGAAATGATTATTGTTTTACTATTTCACCTTTATATAACAGCAATTTGTATACTAACCGGTTGCCTGTTTTACAATCTTTTTTTTAATAAAGAACATGTAAAGAACAAACCGATCTATTTCCTTGCTTTTACCGGGTTAATTGTGATAACGGCTATTGGTCAGCTAATGGCCCTGGTGGTTCCCGTTAATCTATTTTCATTTTTACCTGTTATTATTTTCATTATTTTATTTTCGATTATTAAGAGAAATGAATTAGTTCCGATTTATAAATCAATATTCGCCCTCCAGGCTAACGTGTCCCCCGCTCAATGGATATTGTTAGCGGCCACCTGGATAATGATATTAGTAATTAACGCGGGGCCAACTATGATGGATGATACGGATAGCTACCATATACAAATGATTCTATGGATACAAGAATATGGAACAGTACCGGGAATAGCAAACCTTCATGAACGATTTGGTTTCAACTCTTCCTGGTTTTCTTCTATTGCTGTTTTTTGTCCACCCGGGTCAAGACAAAATTTTTTTTCCATACTCAATGGAGCAATATCATTCTGGTTAAGCGCCTTTTTTATACTAAATTTTAAGACACCTATCAGTTTAATAGGTACCGCCAAAAACTCATTTTTAAATTCAGAGGTGTATTTGTTTTTGGCAGCATTGCTGTGCTGGCCGATGATACGCGGCAACGCCAGTACTGCCAATTACGATTTCATTGCAACTTCACTCATAGTTGTTCTATTTCTTAACACGATAAGAAACAGGAAGGAGCTTACGGCTCAACCTACATTCGAATGGGTTCTCTGGCCTGCCTATCTTTTAACCGTACGAATTATAAACTATCCGCTACTTCTATTATCTATTTTTTCATTTTACCAAATAATCAAAAGCCATCAATGGCGTTTGTTTCGCATTTCATTTTTAGCCAGTGCTGTATTAATAATCCCATTCCTGGCCAGAAACGTTTTATTATCGGGGTATCCATTTTACCCCTCCATGCAAATGGCGTTTATAAACGTTGACTGGAAAGCCGATCGGGTATTAACAGAGAAAATTTTAGAATTTATAAAGTATTTTAATAGAATCAACGTATCCCATTCATCGATTGAGAACACTAAACAACTTGAGTTTCCCTATTGGCCCGTAGAATGGTTTAAACATCTTTTTTATTTTGATAAACCAATAGTGATAGCCGGTTTAAGTGGCTTCATCTTTTTATTTAGCTATTTACGGAAATTATTAAGGCAGTATTCTGCAATTACTATCTTTTTTGCAATCGTGTTATTGCTTCAATTGATTTCCTGGTTTTTTATCGCGCCAGATCCTCGCTTCGCTTACGGAAATCTTCTTTGCGGAAGTTATTTAATCATTTTACTTATTGAAAGAAAGCTGAATTTATTAACGGGATTTCTATTAAAAAAGCAATCCCTACTCATTTTATCAGTTGCAATTCTACTGTTTGCTACGGTTAAACCTATACGCAATGAAAAATACCGCAATTTCATTTTCCCGTTCACTATTCCACAACCTCCTGCAGAACTCATAAAAATCGAGGACCTTACACTAAGAATTCCCAAAAAAATACTAAACAACTGGAACCCGAGATGCTATGCAACACAGTTACCCTGCCTCTATGTTTTGAATCCAAAGCTTCGGTTAAGAGGTAATTCCATTAAACAGGGTTTTCGTTTAGAAAAATAACCATTGCTTTGGTAACTTTACGCAAAAAATAACTTGTTGGAAAAACTTAGTATAATAATACCCTGTTTTAATGAAGAAAAAACGATTATTCCAGTACTTAACAAAGTACTAAATTCTATCCTTACTACTATTATGGAGAAGGAAATCATTGTTGTTGATGATGCATCAACAGATCTTTCAAGGGAAATGATTCTGGAATTTTCAAAAAATCATTCCTGTATTCATCTTTGTACGCACGAACAAAATATGGGTAAAGGGGCCTGCATACAAACTGCCTTAAGAAAACTAACAGGTACAATTGTTATTATTCAGGATGCAGATCTCGAATACGATCCGAAAGATTACAACACTCTTTTAATGCCTATAGTTGAGGGTTATGCAGATGTGGTTTACGGTTCAAGGTTTGTAGGAAATGGACCCCACCGGGTACTTTTTTATCTTCATACGTTGGGAAATAAATTTTTGACTTCACTTAGCAATCTTTTTACCCAACTTAACCTCACCGATATGGAAACTGGTTATAAAATGTTTAGAAAAGAAATTCTTGATCAAATTAATCTTCGCGAAAAAAGATTTGGCTTTGAACCGGAAATAACAGCCAAGGTGAGCCGAATTAAAGATATTAGAATTTTCGAGGTGGGTGTTGCCTATTACGGCAGAACCTATAAAGAGGGAAAAAAAATTACCTGGAAAGATGGTTTTCGAACTATCTATTGTATTGTAAAATATAACCTTTTTCAAAAAAGATGATAGCTGCAAGCAATACAAAAGATGAGATTGGAGCTGCAACACTTTCTATTATCTCTTCGGCTAAAAGGTTTAACAGTTGGATGTACGATCAGATAAAGCCCTATCTTATAGATGAAATTCTTGAAGTAGGCAGTGGAATTGGAAATCTATCAAGATTTCTAATAGAGGAGGGTCATCAAACCACCCTTTCAGACTACAGCTCAGACTATGCGAAAACATTAAAGCGTTTGTATGAATTCAATGACAGGGTTAGTGAAATCTTAACGATTGATCTTCAACATCCGGATTTCGATAAAACCTATATGAATTATAAGGGAAAATTCAATTCCATTGTCATGCTAAACGTTATTGAGCATCTTGAAAACGATCATGAAGCAATCAGGAATTGCAGATTCCTGCTCAAAAATGCAGGAAATTTAATAATTCTCGCACCATCTTACCAATTTCTTTTTTGCAGACTTGATAAAGAGCTGGGGCATTTTAGGAGATACACTAAATCAACATTAAGCGACCTTTTTAAAAAGGGAAATTTTAGAATTGTTAGCGCAAGACATTTTAATTTTTTAGGTGTACTTGGGTGGTTGATTTCGGGTAAATTAATAGCAAAAAAACAAATCGGCAAAAATGAAATGTCAGCATTCGACAAACTAGTACCAATAGCAAGGATTATGGACAAAATTATTTTTAATAAAGCTGGCCTGTCTGTAGTTGTAATTGGTAAAAAATTATAAGATGCTATTAATTGGAATTGTCATACTTTATATTTCGCTTATTTGCTGGACATGGGGCTTCAGCACATTGAAACTTCTAAAAAAAATTACACAAAGCGATCAAAC
>JANNEK010000377.1:0-1821 GCA_031378605.1 Chitinophagaceae bacterium
ACTATAAAGATTTTGGAACAGGAATGTCGGGGGATTTATTTGTCCATTTGTTAACGGGTATTCACTATATAACAGGCTCGTATGGTCCGGTAAAAATATTTTCTTCGGGTCAATTGTGTTATTGGAAGGATGGCAGAGATGTGCCAGATGTTATGACGGCTATTTTAGAATACCCCGATTCAAAAGAACACCCTGCTTTTCAGGTGATGCTTCGCGTGAATTTTGTAAGCGGTATCGGTGAAAAAGGAGTTACAAGATATATAGGAAGCGAAGGGGCTATAGATGTTGGGTGGAACGGCATCACCCTTAACCATAGTATCATGTCAAAAGCACCTGGAATTGGAGGATGGGATTCCCTGGACACTTATCCCTTGGCAATGCAGGAAACATTGAAACAGCAGTACGATGCTAAGTATAGTGCTGAAGATAAAAAACGCCCGGTTAAACCTTCGATTAAATTTAATCAGCCGCAAGACTTTGATGAACATGTAGAGCATTTCGCAAATTTCTTCGATGGCCTACGAACTGGTAAGTCGGTGATTGAAGATCCGGTTTTTGGTTTTCGCGCCGCTGGTCCCTGTCTTGCAGTAAATGATAGTTATTTTCAAAAGAAAGTTATTAGTTGGGATCCGGTAAATATGAAAGTGAAATAGTGCACTGAGCATACATGATCTTTACGAATAGGGATTGGAAAATTATATTTTCGGATGTATTTTGTAATTATATATTTATAAGTCCTCGTATTGAATTTTACCTGCTTTTTTTGATTAATTGTAATTGATTCACTGTAACCATTCTTACATATTCTCATTGCCTTTTCGTTTCTTTGCCTATGTCTGAAAAATTATTTCCTTATTTACAGCTTTTGCATTTTAGCAGAATTGTTTTTGAAAAAATTGGCTGTTCATCACATGATGCGGACACGGCAGCCAGGGTTTTATTAAGTGCCGATTTACGTGGTATTGATTCTCATGGAGTGGCTCGTCTTAGTGGGTATGTACGCTTATGGGAAGTAAAAAGAATAAACGCAACTCCTGATATAAAAATCATACATGAATCACCTTCTACGGCTGTAATTGACGGTGATGGTGGTCTTGGTTTAGTAATTGCTCCATTCGCCATGCAGGTAGCTATCGATAAAGCAAAGGTTGCAGGAACTGGTTGGGTAAGTGTACAAAATAGCAACCATTTTGGAATTGCAGCTTATCATGCAATGATGGCTCTTGAACACGATATGATTGGATGGGCCATGACGAATGCAAGCCCGCTGGTTGCTCCTACTTTTTCAGTGGAACGATTATTAGGTACTAACCCTATTTGTGTAGTTATTCCTGCCGGTGAAGAGCCAGCGTTTGTGGCTGATTTAGCAACTACCACTGCGGCCAATGGTAAGTTGGAAATGTTGCAACGAAAAAATCAAAAAGCACCTATTGGATGGGTGCAGGATAAATACGGGAATTCGTCGGTTAATCCTCATGAACTGAAATCGGGCGGTTCTTTATTACCGTTAGGAGGCGATAGGGAGCATGGAAGTCACAAAGGTTATGCATTGGGTGCCATTGTTGATATTTTATCAGCAGTGTTAAGCGGGGCCAACTACGGACCCTGGGTTCCTCCATTCCCTGCCTATGTACCAATGCCTGATGAGCAGCCCGGAAAAGGTATCGGGCATTTTTTTGGAGCAATGCGGATCGATGCGTTCAGAAAGGCGGATGAATTTAAACTGCATATGGATAAGTGGATACGGCGTTTCCGGAGCGCTAAAACAATTGACAGCGAAGAACAGGTATTAATTCCTGGCGATCCGGAACGTGAAATGGA
>JANNEK010000445.1:0-46607 GCA_031378605.1 Chitinophagaceae bacterium
GAGCATCTATATTTTTTTCTTTTGGAACTGGCAATTTTCGAAGCAGTGTATCTTTTTCGGGATCATACACTGATATAGTCGTAAATTTTTTACCGCCCTCGTCATCAGAATATTCAATTGTAAAACTGTTGGGCAGGCCCAAAACATTTCTATATAAAACACCAAAATTGCTTCGGGTGCTTAAGCTTTGATACTTTCCATTGACAGACCAACCATCGGTCACGAGGTAATTAAAGAAAGTATCAATAAATTGGCGGGTGCCGATACCATTAATGCTATGTACGATGGTGCCTCTTTTAAGAATAGTATCTGTTCGGTTTATGTTTCCAATAACAGCCATTGAATCGGACCATACTTTAAAACTAAGTGGAAAGGCTTTTATTTTTGCCGTATCTAAATAGTGACTGTATTTTTTGGAATAGCGAACGGAGGTATGACCACACCGAACCTTACTTATAACATCCGTCAGAATATTTTTGAATTGGATTTCATCCATTGAATCGATGATTTGAGAATATCCGCGATTGAAAAAATAATCTATACTGTCTTTCGGAGTAAACCAATATAAACTTGGATGATATTGTTCGAGTATGTTACGAAAAGTCAGGTAATCATTTTGTAAGGCAGATTGACTGTACTTACGGGTTGCATTAAATGCGGTTTTTGAGGTGGAGCAGGCAGCCAACACAAGGATGCAGCAAGAGATAAAAAAAACAGTGATCCTATTCATCAGTAAGTGTTCGGTTCTATTACCGATTTGTTTTAAATGCATTCCAACCCTGGGCAGTAATAACATGTTTGCTTCCGCCTTTGGTAATAATATACGGTGCTTCAGTAGCTTCAGTCATATAACCAATCACACTGATCTGTTCATTTAAAACGAGTTTTTCATAATCAGATTGTGGTACCGTGAAAAGCAATTCATAATCTTCTCCTCCACTTAAAGCACAGGCAGTAGGATCTATTTCAAATTTAAATGCAGCAGCTTTTGTTTCTCCCGAAACAGGGATTTTTTCTTCATGCAACACGCAGCTCAGCCCACTCTGTTCACAAATATGCAGGATTTCAGAACTCAACCCATCACTTATATCAATCATTGCAGTAGGGGTAATTTCTTTTTCTTTAAAAAATTCTATAATTCCTTTTTGTGCTTCGGGTTTTAACAATCTGCCAATAACATAAGATTCGCCTTCAAGATCTGGTTGAACCCCCGGACTTTCTAAATAAATTTTCTTTTCTCTTTCCAAAAAAAGCAATCCAATATAGGCCGCTCCTAAATCACCACTACAACATAAAAGATCTCCTTTTTTTGCACCACTTCTTTTTACATATTTATCAGTATCTACCTCACCCATAGCGGTTACGGAAATAATAAATCCTTTAGGTGATGTAACGGTATCTCCACCAACCAGGTCAACTCCATATTTATCGCAGGCTGAGTACACTCCTTCATAAAATTCATCTAACGACTCCAGCGCAAAGCGATTACTTATTCCAATGCTTAAGGTTATCTGTGTAGGTATGGCATTCATAGCATACACATCACTCAAGTTTACAATTACACTTTTATACCCTAAATGCCTGAGTGGCGTATAAGCAAGATCGAAATGAACTCCTTCAATTAGCAGGTCGGTAGTAATAACGGTTTGCTTTCCAAAATGATCAATTACTGCGGCATCATCACCAACACCCAATACTGTAGAAACGTTTTGCAGTTCAATATTTTTTGTGAGATGTTGTATTAATCCAAATTCGCCGAGTTCATTAATTTCCGTACGTTCCATCATATGAGTGTGAAGATACGAAGGATGAAGGAAGTGAATAAGAGATCGTGGCAGTCGGAATTTTTTTACTCTTTAGCTATTATTATCGCCTATTTATTTTTTACTCGTTTTTTCTTCATGTACACTTTGATAATATTTTCCCGGGCGCAGATAACGAATTCCATTTTTTGTTACAAATCGGGTTGGCAGTGTTTTAAATACACCTTCTTTTTTATAAACCCAAAAGTGTAAATGAGGAAAGGCACTATATCCAGTGTTACCACTTAAAGCAATCAATTGTCCCTTTTTAATTGTATCTCCTAATTCAATAAGTGCCCCTTTTTTTTGAAGATGCCAATAACCACCAATCGTTCCGTCGCTATGCTGAATAAGGATATGATTGCCTTTGTTTAAAAATTCATCTTTCAATCCTCCACCTGAAGCATCTTCTTTTATTTCTGTAACAATACCTTCTCTTGCGGAATATATAGACGTACCTGTGCGCATTTTAAAATCAAGCGCTAATTCTCCCTTATGCGAATGCTTACTTTCCCAACCTTGTATAAGAAAGAAACTTTTACCCGATGCATAGGGCAACCAATAAATATAGCTCGTATCGTTTTTAACTCTTCCGCTTTTAAAATCATGAATTTGCTGGTCGGGTAATTGAGCCGATGAAGAAAAAAATGAGAAAAGAATAAAAAAAAAAGAGAAGTACTTGGTGGTAATAGTAATTGTGGAACCCAATGTTTCGATTGATTGTTTTGTTTGGTCTTATCATTACACTAACTCATTCATTAAATTAATAACCTCACCTTATATCAGGTTGTTATTTTCTCACACATATTCTTGAGATTCGATAAGCCCTGTTCAAACTGTTTATTAAGTGTTTTAGTAATACCGGGGCCAATAAGACGTGCAATAGGATATGGAAATTCTCCATTATTTGACCAGGTAACTTTTGTTTCTCCATTTCCCCATTCCTCAAATAACCAATCATCACTGGCATGAGATTTAAATGGCTTAATAAATTCCAGGTTAAAGTGAACATGTTTATTGTCGATATCCCGAACGGTTAAACTTCCCACGCCTATTTTTTTACCATGCCAGGCATATTTATGTCCGATCGTTTGTGGATCACCGCTAATAGTGCCAGTGGCGCCCGGGTCAGACTTCTGCCAGGGATTCCATGCAGCATAGTTGGTAAGATCAGCTACCCGATTCATTACCTCCTGAACATTGCTGCTTATGATCGTTGTTTTCTCAATGTGATAAGTAGGTGGTAAGAAGAGGGCGATAATAAGCAGGCTTGCAATCAATCCAATTATAATGTATAAAGCAATTAACATACGCACAAGGTTTTAGGAAAGTTAGTGTATTGTAAAAACATGCCCAAACCGTAGGAATAAAAAAAGCCCCTGAAAGTTCAGGAGCTATTGAATTATTCTAATCTTTTTATTCTGCTTCTGCCACAACTTCTTTTACCTCAGGTATCATACGTTTCATCATTCCCTCAATTCCGGCTTTTAAGGTAATCATTGATGAGGGGCAACCACTGCAACTGCCTTGCAACATCAGATTTACGACACCTTCATCATAACTCTTAAATTGAATAGCGCCGCCATCCATTTCTACTGCAGGCTTTACATAATTTTCCAATAATTCTTTTATTCTTTTAACTACATCATCATCGTCTGCAGATACCGTATTGCTGCTTTCCTGTTTCATAGAAGCAACCTCTTCTTCGTTTATCACTGCTTTTCCTTCTTCCAGGTAATCTTTTAAAAATTGGCGAATGGTAGGAACAACATCATTCCATTCTGTATCTGCTACTTTCGTAAGCGTTACAAAATTACTGGCAATAAAAACAGCTTTTATAAAAGGAAAACCAAACAATTCCACGGCCAGTGGAGAAGGCTTTGCTGTTTCAACATCCGGAAAATCGATGCTTTTTCCAGGATACAACAACTTGTTTGCCACAAACTTTATCGTTTCCGGATTTGGTGTCATTTCTGTATAAATGCTAATAACCGGGTTACCTGTTTTAATCATAAATCAACCATTTGACTGTAAATATAACAAAGGCTGCAGTTAAATGTTTTTGAAATTGGGAAAACGTAGGGGTTGGCCGCAGATCAATGGTTGCAATCGTCGGAATGAGCGTGATTATGAACCCTGCATAAGCGAAAATTTCGCAGATGGGCATATACGATCAGCAATACCGCTACTGATAAAAATATAATTTGCTTAGAGTGCCAAAGTTGTTTGGCTATTAAAAAAAGAACGCCCATTAAAAAAATAACAAGTGGTACAAAACTATGGTGGTGTTTTTTATAACCATGCCATAAGGAGTAGGCCCCAATTAGAAAAGTGAGCAAAATCATACCATATTCCAACGGAGTATTATCAATGATGTTGATTCCCAATACAGGCAAACTGCTTAATAAAAGAGGAAGTACTGCACAATGAATGGCACAGGCTAAGGAAGCTGAAATACCCAATGCGTCCCAATTGATCTTAAATCGCATGTTGTAAAGATAGGCACTAAAAATTGTTCTATGCAACTTTGTTGCAAATATTATTTTATCATTTTTTAGATCGCTTGTGGGCGTAGCTGTCAGTACCTTTGAACTCATAAGCTAGAATTTATGGGAAGAAAGGGATTGTTATATATTGCTTTTTTTATTGCGCTGGCAATTGGTTTTTATTGGGTAATGACCCGAATAATTCCCGGGTATGGGGTTGTAAAATTGCCTGTACTTAATTATGTAAGACCTTTTGCTTTCACTAACCAGGATGGTAAGCATATTAGCGAAAAGGATGTTGAAGGGAAAGTGTATGTAGCTGAATTTTTTTTTACCACTTGTACCAGCATTTGTCCCAAGCTTAATAACAATATGAAAAAAATTTATGACGTCTACGAAAAGCGTGAAGATTTTATCATTATCTCTCATACCTGTGATCCTGAAACCGATAGTGCCTTCCGATTGAAACGATACGCTGATTCAATGAAAGTAAATACAAATCGTTGGTGGTTTTTAACCGGGCGAAAGGATAGTTTATACAATGCTGCCCGAATGAGTTATTTGCTTGATGATCCAAAAAATAACCTTAGCAAGATTGAGGACCAGTTTATGCATACACAGTTTTTTGCCTTGATTGATAAAGCTGGCCAGGTTCGTAAAATTTATGATGGACTAAAAGAACAGGAAGTAGCTCAGTTGGAAAAGGATATCGATGCTTTGCTTAAAGAACCAGTAACCCGAAGCAGGTTTTCGAACAATCTCTTTAGTAATTAAACAGACATTATTTAAACTAATAATAATTGCTGCATTATGGAAGCACAAATTGATTTTATATTGAAGCGGAACCAGCTAAGTGTGACGGGCAGCCGAAAAAAAATATTGGAACTATTTTTAGGAAGTAAAGGCGCTCTTGCGCATGGGGATATTGAAAAGAAAACCGGTGAGAAATTTGACCGGGTAACCGTATACCGAACCCTGCAAGTATTTCTTGAAAAAGGAATCATTCATAATATTCCAACTTCGGATAATGCTGTGCGATATGCATTATGTAAAAGCGATTGTACGGAAGGTCATCACCACGATAACCATGTTCATTTTGTTTGTTCTCATTGCGGCAATACGAGTTGCCTGGCAGATGTAATAGTACCGCTGGTGAAATTACCAGGTGGATTTAAAGCCGAAGAATATCAAATGGTAGTGAATGGAATTTGTAAAGACTGTCAATAAAAAAGAAAGCCCCGATGTAGAAACACCGCGACTTTTGGTTAAGGCTCTGATTAGTAGCTATTTTATAATAACAGGCGTTAATTGCGCCCTTGTTTTAGATCAATTGTGAAACAAATATACTCTCCATTTTTGAACCACCGATACCTCAAAGTGGGTATTTTTCCTTTTTCAGACGGCGTTAAAGACTATTTATTTGCTGTTTAACAAATTGCATAAGTTTTTGAATATAAGCTGATGAAAAATTAAATTCAATGTCTGCACATTTATATAATTCCGGTAAGGTTCGCATTCCACCCATAGCTAATGACTGCATATAATGGTTGAGCGCTGCATCTTTATTCTCTTTAAATTTCATCCATAAGCCAATAGCACCCAATTGGGCAATTCCATATTCTATATAATAAAAAGGAACTTCAAACAAGTGTAACTGTCGCTGCCAGTTAGATGAACGAAAATGATCCAGTCCCGTGAAATCAATTGCAGTGGTTCCAAATTCTTTTAATAGTTCCATCCATTTTATTGCCCTTTCGTTTTGGGTATGCGAAGGATTTTCATACACCCAGTGTTGAAACTTATCAATAGTAGCAATCCAGGGAAAAATTGAAATTACTCTTTCTAACTGGTGTTCCTTAGCTCGTTTAAGATCTTCCTTGTTATCAAAAAATACTTCCCAATAGTCCATGCTGAATAATTCCATAGCCATACTCGCAACCTCTGCAATTTCCATGGGGTATTCCTTAAAAGAACTTAATTCAAGGGGATGGGCCAGGAAAGAATGTACTGCATGCCCACCTTCGTGTACCATAGTGGTTACATCGCTCATTTGGCCAGCGGCATTCATAAATATAAACGGTGCGCCTGTTTCTGCTAACGGGCAATTATAACCGCCAGGTGCCTTTCCTTTCCTGCTATCTAAATCGAACCGATTCATTTCATTCATCTTTCGTAAACAATCAGCAAAAAAAGGATTTAACTTTTCAAAACAATGAATTGTTTTTTCTAATAGTTCCGAACCTGTTTTAAATGGGCGTAGTGGTAAAACTCCAGCTTGTTCAGCCTCTGTATCCCATGGGCGAAGTGTTTCTAACCCAAGTTTCTTTTTCTTTAATTCGTAAATTTCATTCACAAGGGGCAACACATGTTCTTTTACTGAATCATGAAACTGGTAACAGTCTTCTTTACCATAGTCAAAACGTCCCAATTCTTTAAACTTATAATCACGATAATTTTCAAACCCGGCATTCAGGGCAACCTGGTGTCTTTTTTTAATAAGATTAGTATAAAGGGCATCAAGTGTTTCTTTATCCACCAGTCTCCGTTCATTTATTTTATAATATACTTCCTCTCGTTTGCGTCGTTCGGGGTTCTCTAAAAATTTAGCGGCCTGCTGCAGGGTATATTCTTTACCATCTACTTCCACCATCATTTTCCCGGAGATAACTCCAAATTGCTGGCCCAAAACACTTAACTCTGATTGAATCGGAATATTTTCTTCACGAAATAAATCGATACTTTTTTTAACACTACGCAAATAAGTGAAATATTTTTGGCTATCTAATTCTTTCGTGAATGGACAATCGATTAGTTTTCGGTTTAATTGATCTGCATAAGGTTGAATGGAAGGTTGAATTTGAGTTACAAAAAAAATAAATGCCTCTTCGAGCAATTTGTTTTCTGTATCGCAGGTCATCCGGATTTGCCTCCAGCAAGCATCTTCGCTAATAACAGCTTCTAATTCGCTACTATCCTTTAACCATTCTTCTAACTCCTTTGTTGAGTTAATTTCACGGTTAAGTAGTTTTATGAAATAAGGCTCTAAAGTTTCCCAATCTGTAATACTAAATGATTCCGGCAAAAAAACACGGGGTCGTTTTGTAATGGCTGCGCTATAATTCATATGATTGATTTAAATAGAAAAGCCATCCCGTAATGATGGGACAGCCAAATTTTAATTCTACAATTATTTCTTTTTAGGAGCTGACTTTTTTACCGGAGTTTCTTTTTCCTTAGTTACTTTTTTAGCTGCTGCTTTTTTCTTGGGTGCCTCTTCTTTTTCTTTTACAGCTTTTTTTGTTGCGGGCGCTGCCTTTTTCACTTCCTCCACAGGTTTCGAAGTTTTTTCTTTGGTTTCCTTTTTTGACTTTTCGGCCACTACTTCTTTTTTAGGCGGCGCTTCCACTATTGCTTCTTCTTCCTCTTCAGGTATTTCGGATAATTTAATTTCAATATTATTTGATTTTAATACGGAAAACCATTTTATCATTTTCTTCATATCGCTATTGTATACACGCTCAAAATCAATTTCGGGATACACTTTTTCAAAATAGGTTTTTACCGCTTTGGCATCTTTTTCATCCGGAAGCGTTACATTATTTTTTTCCATCGCTTGAAAAACATCTACCAGGTTCACATTGTCGCGAACCGTATATACTTCGATACTTTCAAGATGCGAAAAGTTATGAATACGGGAAGAAACAAATTTTGTTACATTATCTTCCAACGACCGAACAATAGCACCATCAGTCTTACTGCTGATGAGTTCCTGCAATCCTGGTAAGCCGGTAACAGCTATAATTTTACTGTACTCCATAAAAACACGTTCTTTTTTTGAAGCTGCAAGATACTTTGACTGGCGGTTCTAAAAAAATAGAAGACTAATTAAAAGCAATTTATTATCAATAACCTCTTCTAAACCCGTTTCCCTGAGTTTCCATCCTATTTTACCAATAAATCAAGATTTTGGAAAAGATTGATCATTACAATTTTTACACCATTTTCAATGGGTTGCTTTTTCAATTACCATCAGTTCTCTGAATCTTTGAAAAGAAAAAACAGGCTGTCAAAAGACAAATAAAATCTCGCAAAGGCTCTACGACGCAAAGAAGAAATATTGAAGATCAGGCCTTGCGACTTTGTGTCGTTGCGAGAAAAACATATTTAAAATACTTTTGACAGCCCCTTTCAGAATGTTTTTCCTCTTTGTTCATTTAAAAAAATATCAGGCTTTCAGCGGCTTAAACTGGTTTTTTTTCACAATATATAATAGTCCTAAACCAGCTAATAAAAGAAGATACATGCCTTTTGTATTATTAGTACTATCAGGTCCATTCCCGTTGTTGCTATTCAATCCTGCTGCCACCACCGAATACTTAGCATCTGTATTACCCGTTTCCCCTTCTTCATAAGCCATATCCCAGTTTTCATAATTTTTACCGGTGAGGCTGGTCAATTGTACCAATTCATTTTTACGACGATCCTTGAGTTCTTTTAAATATTTTTTTCCGGCATCGCAATTAAATTCCCCATTAGCAGGATGTGTAATTACATAACGTGCCTGGTAGTTTTCGGTATTGGGCGTTACCTGGAACAAAAGATCCTGCGGAAATGCCTGCCTGTTATAGCGAATATGTAAACGGGTGAAATAAACATTGGTCCCTAACTCTTCGTTATCATCATTTACATCATCGTAATTACTCCAATCGCGGGTAAGCCACCAAACACCCGCTTGAACTAAGTCTTGTTGTGTAGGCGGGTTACTAACGCAGGGATCGCATTTCACATAATTTTTCGGACTTACATCCCATGCATACTCGAGCATTGAAATATTTTTACCTTCTTTGTTCCATTGGTGTTGAAAAAGATTATTGTAAAATGCGCCAAAATTATTTTGAACAAATAAAGGAATATTATTTCCGGTTGGTAACGAAACCGTTCTATAATTTGTTGATTCAATTCTTCCCTTTTTGGTGAAGGCATATACAATCATATCCTGGTCGCCATCTGCATTGGCCATGCCTAACCGAATCGGTAACATAAACTTTGGAGAACTAAAGCTAATTTGAATCGGGCGCAAAAATTCACCGGGCATTTTTTTCTTTTCTTTTTCATTTACTTTCACCACAAAAAACTTGAGATTACTTTTTATATAGGGTTCCAATACTTCTTCGGCACCGGCAGGAATTTTATAGCCATTTTCGGTTAACCATTCTTTTAGGCCAGATGATTCTTTTGCACTCAAAATTAAAATATCATATTCTCCAACGATATATTGTGCTTCAATTGTTACAGATTTTTTTTCTGCCTTGGTACTTAGTCCTGAAACTTTCCCCTGTAACATTCGTTGAGCAGAAGGCGAGGCATCGGCAGCTCTTTCGTATTCATAACAGGGATTTTGATCATAGTATTCCACCAATCTTGGTTTTGAATAATCATTCAGCATCGTAAAGATGGATTGATCAACCACTTTAATATCTTTTTTCTGCAATACCACAGGAACCGGAACCACCATGGCAAAGTCTTTAAAGTTTCCTTTAAAATCGTTGTACATCGTAATAACATTTCGATTGCCATCTCTAACTAAAATTACCTGGCTGGTTTTGTTTTTTAAAGTGCCGTCTGCTTTTGCAACATAAAATCCGCAAAACGCGGCTACATCATGGCTTAGCAGGATGGCCATTAAGAATAAGGCGGTCATTTTTTTCATGATAGTTTTCATCCGTAATCGTTTTAAATTTAAAAATATATTCAATGGTGCCTTTGTTCTTTTCCAATTGAAAGAATCAGCATTAAATAGTTTATTGAGAAAAGGAACCAGTGGTGCTGCGATCACCAATACCCAGATAAGCACATTGTATTTCCATTTAAAAACTGAAAAATAAAAGGCAGCTAATGCAATCAGCATGGCCCAAAGTATTCTTGCCAATGGATGATCGGGTGCTGTTTTAGGATCGCTGATCATAAAAAAAGTGAATAATAACAAGCTTCCGGTACTCACAGAATGTATAAAAAAATCTATTGGCCAATGCAGGTACAGCACCTGGCGCACATATAATAAACCAATATAAGTAAGAAAGAAAGCCAGGCTGATATCTAATCGCTGAACTTTTGTGATTACAATTGTTCCTAAGGTTGCTACTAAAAAAAAGATAACGGCATTGCTTCCCCATTGTCCGGGTGATAACCAGGCTTTGTTTGTTAATAATAACACAGTAACTATTCCAAACGCAGACGGGTTGAATAAATGTTTGTTTTGATACCGGAATATGTATTTTCCCGCAACGGTAGAAAGTGCAGCAACTAAACTTATATACCAATAATTTGTTTTCAAGAGTAAACAAAGACTCATAGCGCTAATGAGTACACTAAAACCCCATTGAGAAAATTCAGTGACTTTTACGAATTGTTTGACTCTTATTGATTCAAAAAGAAATTGAAATAACGCGCAACCAACTATACTTATGAGATAATGTAACCAGTCGCTATCCCAGTTTAGATATACAATTCCATAACCTAAAAAAATACATTGAAAAATTACCTGGAACCATCTTGCATCAATAAGACCCGGAAACCTATGCATTCGAATATCTTTAAGGAGAGGATGAGCGAAATTGACCGATTACATAAATCAATTGGAATTTTATTGAAAAACTTCTGTTTAATTCCTTTTTAGGAAAAGGTTTATTAAATGATGACGTCAAACTATTAAATGCCTTAATTTTCCAAAAATCTACTGCTGTTTGAATGAACTGGAACTTATTGAGCACTTAAAAAAGGGCGATGAAACTGCTTTTAAAATTATTGTAGACACCTGGAAGGATATGGTCTACAATACTTCTTTGGTTATAGTTCAGAATGCTGAAGATGCTGAAGATATTGCACAGGAAGTGTTTGTACAAGTATATGAATCCATTCATCAATTTAAGGGCGATTCAAAATTTTCTACCTGGCTTTACCGAATTGCTATAACCAAATCATTGGATCATCTCCGGAAAAAAAAGAGGAAAAAGCGTTTTGCAATTATTCAAAGTTTATTTGGAGTTAATGAAGAAGAAATAAGACATGAGCGCAACTTTCAGCATCCCGGCATTAGCCTTGAAAACAAAGAAAAGGCAGCCACTCTTTTTCGGGCAATTAACAAACTTCCCGACAATCAGAAAACTGCATTCACCCTTCATAAGCTCGAAGGCCTTAGTTACCAGGAGATAGCCGAAATAATGGAGTCAACGGTGTCGTCTGTAGAGTCTCTAATGCATCGGGCAAAAGGCAATCTGAAAAATATATTGACTGAATATTATAAGAATTCTGATGAATAGGAGCAAGTTTGTTCTATTGTTAACGTCCAAAAAATGTACAATGAAGAAAGAAGAAAATATAGAAAAAAAGGTTGCAGAAACACTCACCAGTATTGACCATACGAAGCGGGCAACTGCTAACCCCTTTCTTTTTACCCGAATTATGGCGAGGCTAAAAGAAGATCAAAAAAGCTTTTGGATGAGGTCGCTGGATTTTTTAAACCGTCCGGCAATTGCAATTGCTGCAGTACTTTTAATTCTATTGATGAATTCATTCGCTTTTTTTCAGCCTACCGAAGCAGTAACGGTTCAGGAAGATGATCAGTTATTTGCTACTGAATATAATTTAGTCTCTTCAACTGCAGATGGCTTTTACCAGGTAAATGATGAACAACCATGAGTACCGGAATAAAAAATAATAAAGCATTAATTTTCTTAGTAGTATTTCTTTTGCTGTCTAATATTGGATTATTACTTTACTTCCTTGTTTTTAATAGATCCGGCTCTAAAAATGGGCCAGGTAGAAAAGGAGATTTTTCAATCGTTGACTATGTAAAAAAGGAAGTAGGGTTTACAGATGAACAATCCATTCAATTTGTGAAACTGCATGAGGAGAACCGTGATACGTTAAAGATACTCGGGGAAAACATACGGGTATCTAAAAACGAATTATTCAAATTATTACGGGAAGGCAATGCGCCAGATTCTTTGATCACTGTAGCGGCCGGGCAATTGGCGGAGAATCAAAAAAAGATGGAACTTACGATGTTTTACCATTTTAAAAAGGTAAGAACTCTTTGTAAACCCGAGCAGCAGGTAAAATTTGATTCGCTGGTAAGCCGTATGAACAATCGATCACCATGGTTCCGGCGAGGCGGAACCCCGCGTTCTGATCGGGAAAAAGATAAAAAATAATCCGGTTGTTTTATCTTTTTTATAACAAAGGCTTTTTAATAGAATCACATCTAACTTATTCAACCAATTATTTTAAAAAAAATATATGAAGAACAAACTGATGTTATGCGCATTCCTGATTTTTGGTATTGCTTCCGTAAAAGCACAAGGTGGTGGAGGTGGATTTCAACGCCGAACCGTGGAAGAAAGAGTAAAAACCATTCATGAAAAATTGGATAGCGCTTTTAAGCCAGGTACTGATAAGCTTACTGAAATTGATGGGATTTTTACTGTGTTTTATAAAGCTCAGGATAAAATAAGAGAAGAATTGATGAGTGGAGGAGAGCGCCCCGATCCTCAAGTGATGCGGGAAAAAATGCAACCAGCCATGACCGAAAGAGATGATAAATTAAAGAAAGTTCTAACCGAAGACCAGTATAAAAAATGGAAAGACGAAATTGAACCTTCTATGCGCAGGCAAGGCGGGCCACCCAGGCAATAAAAAGTTGCAGGTTATTTGGTTCTGGCATAGAACACGTTATTGCAGAAGCCTATAACTAATAATCTCGAATCTTCTTATAAAATATATTTCAAACTGCTAATTTATTATTATGGAAAGGAAAAAATTTTTGAAACAGGGAATTATTGGGCTAAGCTCTATTGTAGCAGTACCGGTAACGTTAGTATATTGTAAAAAGAATGATTCTTCTGATGTTGAAATTGGTGATGGCTGTACTTTATCTCCTGCAGAAACGAAAGGGCCGTTTCCTATCAAAACTCCAAGCCAACTTGTTTTAGCGAATATTAAGTCAGATAGAGTTGGCGTGGCAGTATTAATAAATCTGATTTTACAAAATAAGAATAATAATTGTGCGCCAAAACAAGGATTATTTGTTGATGTTTGGCATTGTGATAAAGACGGAAATTATTCAGAATATGGGGGATCGGGAATGCAACCCACAGATTTTAGGGACGCACATTTTTTACGAGGCCGGCAATCAACAGATGTAAATGGTCAGGTATCCTTTCTTTCAATATATCCAGGTTGGTATCATGGCAGAGCTCCTCATATTCACATTGAAATACTCAGTAGTTCGGGGGCTTCGTTATTAGTAACACAAATTGCCTTTCCAGAAAAGGTATCAACTGAAATCTATGCATCCTCTCTTTATTCCTCACGTGGACAAGCAGACACTTCTAATGGCGGGGATAATGTATTTTCTGACAGTTTAGCGAATGAACTAGCGACAATAACTGGTAATATAGTTGATGGGTATACCCTCACTAAAACCATTGTTGTTAATGCATAAATAGAATCTTTAAAAGAAATAATATTCACACAAGTTGATTAGAGATTCAATCTCTTTTAAGTCCGCTCTATGTCATCTATTCATTAATAATTTTTTTGAAGTTGCCGATCAAATATACGAGCAGTCTTTTCATTTAAGGCATCGCTTCTATTCTACCACATTACTAACACGATAGAATATAATCGGCCCGGCAGATTTCTATTGTTATTACCGGGTTTTTTGTCTTTTTTCTGATTATGATCTATTCGGTTTATCTGCACTAAACCCAATAAGCGATACAATGACCAACCTTTAGAACCCTTCTAAAATTCATACTTCTAATAATATATGCCGCAGATTCGCAGATTAAAAAACTTCAACTAGAATAACTTATCCGTACTACATCTGCGAATCTGCGGCTATACAAAAAATATAAAATCATTTTTAGACAGCCTCTTAGAAATAAGTTATTTGTTGCCTGCAGGATTTTAATACCTTTCAAAATTAATTTATCACCTTCACAAATAGCGACTCAATTAATACTAACAGAATATCCCTGTTAAAAGGATAGGCGTCGATAATACCTGACGAATGAATCAGCACAATTTTTATCCAATAGGTCTTACAATAAAAACAAATGAAACAATTAATCTTATTACTACTGATAACCGCAGAGGTTCATGCACAACATCCCTGTTCGGCTCCTGCCTATCGACAATTTGATTTTTGGATTGGGGAATGGGAAGCTTATGGTAAAAACGGACAGAAAGCAGGCGATAGCAAAGTCAGTTTAATTCTTGACAGTTGTATTATTCTGGAAGAGTGGACCAGCGCCTCTGTAACCCAGGGGATACGTTATGCAGGCAAGAGTTTTAATACTTATAATGCGCAAACCAAACAATGGCAACAAACATGGGTAGATAATGTTGGCGGAACCAATGAATACCTGGAAGGATCATCGGGAACGGGAAGCATTCAATTTCAGTCGAGGCCTTTTGTTATTTCAAAAGATTCAATGGCGATTAGAAGATTGAGTTTCACCAAACTTTCTAGCGATAAAGTGCGTCAACATGGAGAGATCTCAAAAGACAATGGACAAAACTGGCAAACCGAATATGATCTTGAGTACCGAAGAAAAAAAGGATGACCGGCGGTTTTACCCGTTCTTTTTTGATGTACCTTAAAAGAAAAATTATGAACCGCAAAAATTTTCTACAGCAATTTTCGATTGGGGCCGGTGGTTTTATGATAATTCCTTCTTCAATATATGCTCAAACTGAACCAAAGCGACCGGATCCTTTGCCTTCCGAAAAAGTAAAAGAGTTTGTAATTGTTGGCCATAACAATCTTGAAAAAGTAAAAACATTATTGGAAGAATTTCCTTCTTTATTATATGCGACCTGGGATTGGGGCGGAGGTGATTTTGAAACAGCTCTCGAAGGAGCTGGCCATGTAGGCACTAAAGATGTTGCCAATCATCTGATAGGCCTGGGCGCGCGAACAAACCTGTTTGTATTAACCATGCTCGGGAAAACACAAATTGTAAAAACTTACCTGGATACCTACCCGCAATACTTAAATGCAAAAGGCCCGCATGGATTTACGTTATTACATCATGCACAACGTGGAGGAGAAGATGCAAAAGAATTACTAGAATACCTGCAAAGCAAAGGACTTAAAGAAACAAAAGTAAAATTATAAACTGTTCATCTAATCTCCATTTAGCAATAGAATACTTAATCTATGACATTCAAAAACGCCATCAGTTGGTTTGAAATTGGAACTACTGATCTTGAAAGAGCCACCAAATTTTATGAATCAATATTTGAAATCATATTAGTTCCAGTTGATTTACCAAATATCAGGATGCGCATGTTTCCATTAGAAGATATGATGACACAGGTAGGAGGTGCATTGGTGGATAGCGGCGGCTTTCATAAACCTTCTGCCACCGATGGTACATTAATCTACCTCAATGGCAACCCGGATGTACAAATTGTATTGGATAAAGTAGAAGCCGCCGGCGGGAAAATTATGGTTCCTAAAACGATGATCTCTCCAGAATATGGATATATGGCCGTGATTTTGGATACGGAAGGGAACAGAATTGCACTTCATGCAGTTCCGCAGTAAATTGTATTGAATCATTTCAGCAGTTGTTGACTAAAAATTAAATAAATGCAATCATTTGACTGGAGCCGATTTTCGGTGCGCATTAATATAAAGAATGCTACCGTTGAAAAATTATACCAGGCATGGGCCACCCGTGAAGGCCTTGAGTATTGGTTTCTGAGATTAGCCGAATTTAAACAATCGTCGGGGACTATGCGAAAATCAACCGAGTTGTTGCAAAAAGGAGATACTTATTCATGGCGATGGTTTGGGCATAGTGATGATATAACAGAAAAGGGAGAAATCATTGATTGCAATGGAAAGGATTATTTCTCCTTTGGGTTTGGAGATGCGGGTATTTGCACGATTCGGATTTTGGAGGAAGAAGGAGAAAAAATTGTTGAACTGGTGCAAAATAATATTCCTATTGATGACAAAGCAAAAATAAACTGGCATATTGGATGTAAGACTGGTTGGACCTTTTATCTCGCTAACCTGAAATCATTATTTGAAGGAGGCATCGACCTTCGGAATAAGAATGAAAAAATTCACAACGTTTTAACTGCATAATATGGCATACAATGAAAAATTAGCCGATCGAACCAGGGCTATCATTGCACAAACACATAAAAAAGTAGAAGAGAAAAAAATGTTTGGTGGACTTTGCTTTATGGTAAATGATAAAATGTGTGTGGGTGTGGAGAAAGAACGGTTAATGCTTCGGATCGATCCGGGAATAGTTGATGAAGTGATTCAAAAAAAAGGATGCGCTCCAATGGATTTTACAGGAAAAATAATGAAGGGGTTTTTGTTTGTTGGCCAGGAAGTACTCACCACTCAAAAGAAACTTGACTATTGGATACAGTTGGCGCTAGCATACAATAAAATTGCAAAGGTTTCCAAAAAGAAAACCAGCCGAAAGAAATAGTATGCTCATTGAAGACATACAAAGAATTTGTAAAAAATTTCCTCATGTAACGGAGGATATAAAGTGGGATGCTCATCTGGCGTTTTGCATTGGAGAAAAAATGTTTATTATTACAAGCCCGGATAGTTCTCCGATATCAGCTACTTTTAAAGTAGACGAAGAAGACTTTGTTTTACTTTTGGAAAATGATGGATTTTCGCCCGCAGCTTATGTTGGCCGCTATAAATGGATAAGTATTGATAATATCAACCGGCTATCAAAAAAACAATGGGAGGAGTATTTGAAGAAAGCATATACGCTTATTAAAGATAAGTTACCCCAAAAGAAAAAAAGGGAATTGGGACTTGGGTGAAATTAGAAACTCATTTAAATTATATAATAGAAATTTAAAATGCAGAACGGAAAGTGTAATTCTCTTCCCATTCTGCATTTATTATTTAAACGTTATTACTTCTTTTTCCTAAACGTACCTTCCATAAATTTAGCTTCTTTTCCATCCATTCCTGCTCCGTACATCGTCATGGTATAAGTATCATCATCAATATATTTATTTTCCTGTCGTATATCTGTATCCTTTCCACTTATTGGATCAGTTTGTTTTCCTTTAAGGCTAAGTGTTTTTGTTTTTTCATCATAGGTTCCGGTCATATAAACAATACCCGATCCAAAATTATCAATCCAGGAAAGTACAAATTGCTTCTTTGCATTATCATAACCCAATGTGCTATGTCCCATCATGGGCATGCCCATCATTTTACTTGAAAAATCGGCAACCTGGTACAATCCATTCATCGTCATGCTTACCACATCGGTGGCTTTAGCTTTTGTTGGCGGAGCTGATGGATCCATCCATTGACTAACCTCGGCTTCCCATGTACCTACTTGTTTGGAAAGCCACTTATGCATGGTTCCGGGAGTCATAAAATCCTGATAGGCTTTCATGGGATCAGCATTCTGTGCATTTAAGTTTTGGAAAATTGTCGATACTATAAGAGTACAGGCAATTAAAGTTATTCGTTTCATAAAAAATGTTTTGGGAAAGTTACAAAAGAATAATAATTCCAACATTAGGTTGGCCTGGTTTCAAATAAATATTTTTGCTTTGAAAAACTTTAAGGTAAGAAAAATGCCACGAAAGCGCGAAGTATTTTTCATGTGCTCCCTCTGAGCTTATGGTTATCTTTTTGCCACGAAAGCGCGAAGTTGTTTTAGGAAGTATCTCTATTCTTTTTTTGCTGTAGAAAGATGCAGTACTCATCTCCGCGGCTTTGCGCCTCCTGCGGTTATCTTTTACCACGAAAGCGCGAAGTTGTTTTAAGAAGTACCTCTATTATTTTTTTGCATTAGAAAGATACAGTACTCTTCTCTGCGACTTTGCGGTTATCTTTTGCCACGAAAACGCGAAGTTGTTTTAAGAAGTACCTCTATTATTTTTTTTGCCGTAGAAAGATGCAGTACGCTTCTCTGCGGCTTTGCGTCTGCGGTTATCTTTTGCCACGAAAGCGCGAAGTTATTTTAAAAAGTATCTCTATTCTTTTTTTGCTGTAGAAAGATGCAGTACGCTTCTCCGCGGCTTTGCGGTTATCTTTTGCCACGAAGGCGCGAAGTTGTATTGTACAGCATAGCGTGCTATCAATTCCCCGATATATCAGTTGGCTCCATATAGTAGAAAAGTATTCTCTTTCATCTTGAAAAATACAATAGAAAGTTCAGTTAGGTAACTTTTTATTCAATCAATAATTCTGGGTAGGAACTAAATCATCAATGAAGCAGTATTATTTATCCCGTTCATCATTATTTCTATCCGTATTCCATTAAGATCAATTTTCTTCCCTTGCAGACTGAATATATAAAGTATCTTAGAATAATAAACTCTTTTTTAAAAACAACCTACCTATTAATACTTTATTTATGCTAAAGGTTCTTACGCTTGTTTTTTCTATGATGATGATTATTTTGCCCAGGTTGGTTTATGCGATTGATCCTACGGATACGCGAATGATGGCCCAACCAACAGTTAGTTCTACTCAAATTGCTTTTGTTTATGCCGAAGACCTCTGGATTGCTAATAAAGATGGATCTAATCCAAAGCGTTTAACCGTAGACGAAGGATTGGAATTCAATCCCGTTTTTTCGCCCGATGGAAAAATGATTGCATTCAGTGCACAATACGATGGAAACACAGATGTTTATATTATTCCCTCTGAGGGAGGAGTTCCAACACGATTAACCTGGCATCCTTATCCAGATATTGTTCGTGGATTTACGCCCGATGGTAACTCTGTTCTTTTTGCTTCGCAGCGAGCTACTTTTACAGGAAGATTTCTACAATTGTTCACGATACCCATTACAGGAGGGTTACCGGTTCAACTGGAAATTCCTAGTGGCTATTGGGGAACTTATTCGCCCGATGGAAAGCAACTTGCTTATAATCCATTGCCGGATGCATTTAATCAATGGAAAAATTACCGTGGCGGAATGATCTCTGTAATTTGGATTTATACTTTTGCCGATCACAATACGATAAAAATTCCGCAGCCTTCCGGTGGTTGCAATGATGTTAACCCCATGTGGATCGGCAATAACATCTACTTTCGAAGTGATCGAAATGGAGAGTTTAATTTATTTTCCTATAATACCGGAACAAAAAAAGTTGAGCAACTTACCTCCTTTGCTGATTTTCCTATATTAAACGCTTCCGCCGGAAATGGAACAATTGCATTTGAGCAAGCGGGTTATATTCATACCTATGTTCCGGGTGAGACCAATTCAAAACGAATAAAGATTGGAATTGCTGCGGATCTGCAGGAATTACGCCCCCGATTTGTAAAAGGCGCTTCGTATGTAAGAAGTGCGGGGATATCCCCTTCTGGTCAACGCGCTGTATTTGATTTCCGTGGAGATATCGTTACAGTGCCCGCTGAAAAAGGAGATCCGCGAAATATTACACTAACTACTTCGGTGCATGAAACATTTCCGGCCTGGTCGCCCGATGGAAAATCAATTGCCTATTTTTCTGATGCTGGTGGAGAATATCAATTGCACGTAAAGGCACAAGATGGAAAATCAGAAGCAAAATCATTCAAACTTAATGGAACTGGTTTTTATGCACTTCCTAAATGGTCGCCCGACAGCAAAAAAATTAGTTTTACAGATAATGGCCGAAATCTTTATACAATCGATATAACGTCTGGCACCATTCGTAAAATAGATTCAGATGAATTGTATGTACCTGGTCCATTTAGAAATATTTTTGGGGATTGGTCGACCGATTCTAAATGGATTGCTTACACGAAAGTTACGGAAACACAGTTCAAACGTATTTATCTGTATTCACTTGATCAGCAGAAATCATTTTCACTGACCGACGGATTGAGTGATGCCTCTGAACCGGTATTTGATAAAGAGGGGAAATATATTTTCTTTTTTGCCTCAACTAATGCGGGGCCGGTTATTAATTGGTTTGATCAATCGAATGATGATGTAACTGCCACCAGTTCTATTTACCTCGTTACCCTTCAAAAAGAAACTATTTCGCCTTTTGCAAAAGAAAGTGACGAAGAAAAAATTAAAGATGCCGATACTACCAAATCAAAAAAGGAGCAGTCGGCAGATAAGAAAACAACTGATTTTAAAATCGATTGGGAAGGTATTGAAAATAGAATCATCGATTTACCTATTACAGCAGGTAATTATGCAAACCTTGGTATGGCTAAAACAGATGAATTATTGTATGTTGTATACCCCATCGATTTTTCGGGTCCGGGTACGATGCATAAATATGACTTAAAGAAAAGAAAGGATGATGCTATTACTGAAATGGATAATTATATTCTGTCTTCAGATGGAAGCAAAATGCTTTCGGGTACACGGGGCAGTTGGACTATTAGCGGGGCGGGAGAAAAACCAGAGCCAGGCAAAGGCATGCTGAATCTTGATGCAGTAGAAGTAAAATTTGATCCTGTTGCAGAATGGCCGCAAATTTTTGACGAAGCGTGGAGAGTTAATCGTGATTATTTTTATGACCCTGGTATGCATGGCGCTAACTGGCCGGCTCTTAAAAAGAAATATGAAGTATTTCTGCCACATCTTACATGTCGAAGCGATTTAAATAATCTACTACAATGGATGTTCAGTGAGTTATCGGTGGGTCATCATTTTATTACGGGTGAAGGTGAGGTATTACATAATCTCGCTACGGTGGGAGGTGGTTTACTGGGCGCCGATTATAGTGTTGATAAGAATCGCTATCGCATTAAAAAAATATATGGCGGTTTAAACTGGAATCCAAAATTGCGGTCACCGCTAACCGAACCTGGTGTAAATGTAAAAGTGGGCGAGTACTTGCTTGCGGTAAATGGAAAGGACCTTACCGCTAAAGAAAATTTTTACAAGTACTTTGAAAACACCGCTGGAAAAATTGTAGAAATTACCGTTAATAGTACCCCGGATTATGCAGGATCAAGAATTGTAAAAGTCGTGCCTGTTAGTCGCGAGTCGGGCTTAAGGAATCGGGATTGGGTAGAAGGAAATCTTAAAAAAGTTACGGATGCAACAAAGGGCCAGGTTGCCTATGTATATGTTCCAAATACTACCAACCTGGGTCATGAATATTTTAAGCGCTATTTCTATCCGCAGGCCAATCGAAAAGCTATTATAGTTGATGAACGATTTAATGGAGGCGGACAATTGGCCGATTATTATATCGATATTTTACAGAGACCTTACCAGGCCCATTGGAATATGCGTTATGGTAAAGATTTAAAATCTCCGAGCGCTTCTATTCAGGGTCCAAAAGTTATGATCATCGATGAAACTGCTGGTTCGGGTGGCGATATGCTTCCGTGGATGTTTCGCAAATTTAAAGTAGGAACGTTGGTGGGTAAGCGCACCTGGGGCGGATTAGTAGGTATTCTTGGATTTCCTGAATTTATTGATGGAGGATCAGTTACTGCGCCCAATGTTGGTATTTGGACCAAGGATGGTTTTATTGTAGAAAACGAAGGAATTGCACCGGATATAGAAGTGGAACAATGGCCCGCCGAAATGATAAAAGGAAGGGATCCCCAATTAGAAAAAGCAATTGAAATTGCCCTGAAAGAATTGGAAAAAAATCCTCCGATAGAACCCAAAAGACCTCCTTATCCTAAAAAAGTAAAAAACTAACTCTTTCTTTCAATTAAATACAAAGAGGCTGTCAAAAGACGATAAAATCTCGCAAAGGCGCTACGATGCAAAGAAGAAATAATGAAGATCAGGCGTTGCGACTTTGTGTCGTTGCGAGAAAAACGTATTTAAAATACTTTTAAGACAACCTCTTTGTGTTTCACCACATTGAAAGCATTTTATTTAACAGAACAATATTATCCATCAATCTTTCTTTCCTTATTAGTATAAAAAAGTCTATACTATTGATCTCCCTATAAAATTTCGTTTTATTTTTTTCGTTATTAAACGAAGTCAACCGATACCAGTCTTAGCATTCAAAATCCATACAATGAAAAATAGTATACTTATTTTCTTTCTTGCTATTCTTTTATTTTCATCGTGCAAAAAAGAGTCTGGGTCTCCTGCTCCAGTTCCTGTTACCCTATATTTTCCTCCTGTGTCGGGATCTGTATGGGAATCTGGTAACGCAGCATCTCTTGGCTGGAATGAAACATTACTTAATGATTTGTTCCCTTATCTACAGTCAAAAGGCACCAGGGCTTTTATTATTCTTAAAAATGGAAAAATAGTTAGTGAAAAATATTTTGGAACATTTACCGCAGATAGCAACTGGTATTGGGCCTCTGCAGGAAAAACAATGACCGGGTTATTAACAGGTATTGCGCAACAGGAAGGGTTTCTCAATATAAATAATAAGACTTCACAATATTTGGGAACAGGTTGGACCTCGCTCCCTTTAGCGAAAGAAAACCTTATTGCAGTTAAGCACCAGCTTACCATGACAACCGGTTTAGATGATGCGGTTACTCCCGACAATGATTGCACCAATCCCAATTGTTTAGTATATAAGGCAGATGCGGGCACCAGATGGGCCTATCACAATGCTCCTTACACGATTTTAGATAAAGTAATCGCAAACGCTACGGGTACCAGCTTTTCAAATTATTTTCAACAAAAGATCCGGAACCCTATTGGTATGGGCGGCATATGGTTTTCCGGCGGTGGATTTAATAATGTTTATTACAGCAATGCACGCAGTATGGCTCGTTTTGGTTTGTTATTATTAAACAAAGGAAAATGGGATCAAACGATAATTCTAAATGATACCAGTTACTTCAATGCACAAAGTAATACTTCACAAAATTTGAATTTGTCGTACGGATATCTCACCTGGCTAAATGGCAAAGCTAGTTATAGGCTACCCTCACTTCAATCAGTTTTTCCAGGAGCTTTAATGCCTAATGCTCCTTCAGATATGTTTGCTGCCCTCGGAAAAAATGATCAGAAGGTTTATATAGTACCCTCTCAAAAACTAGTGATTATTCGAATGGGAGAATCGGCTGGTAATTCACAACAGGCTTCTTCCGGTTTCGATAATGAATTATGGGGTAAACTGAAAGCAATTATTGGTTATTAGTCAAATAGCCGCACGATTATTAAAAAATCTATTTCGTATCACTGTCATTTAATTAAGAGGCCTTTTCTCCTATCTTTAAAATCAGGAGTTTATTATTTATTCCTTTACAATCCCGGTAATCAGATACAGATAGCCAACGTTTCTTTATACTCTTCAAAACCTATAATACATCCTTTCTAAAACGAACTATTAATCATGCAACTTTTTATTAGTTTTATTCGATCTAAGGATTGTTAATTTTTCACCAAGAAACTAAAACTAAAAAAATGAAAAAACTAATTGCAGAATTCATTGGCACTTTTTCTTTAGTGCTGTTCGGATGCGGCGCTGCTGTTATCTCCGGAATTTCGGATACTGGTCCCGCTGGTCTGGGGTTATTAGGCATCTCTCTTGCATTTGGTCTTGCAGTAGTAGCAATGGCCTATGCTATCGGGCCAATTTCCGGATGTCATATTAATCCTGCTATCAGTATTGCCATGGTAGTAGCAGGAAAAATGCATATTAAAGATGCTGCTGGCTATATAGTGGCTCAACTAATTGGTGCTATTGCTGGCGCTGGCGTATTGTTTCTTATTGTAAGTAATCAAAACAATTATATAGCTCTTGGCGATTGGGCTCTTGGTTCTAATGGCTGGGGCGAAGGTTACCTGGGCAACTATTCAACTACCGCTGCTTTTATTACCGAAGTAATAATGACCTGCCTTTTCTTAATCGTTATTCTTGGAACTACATCTAAACAAGGGAATGCAACTACGGCGGGTCTTGCTATTGGTATTTCACTTGTACTCATTCATATGGTTGCAATTCCTATAACTGGCACTTCGGTTAACCCTGCCAGAAGTATTGGGCCCGCTCTTTTTGCTGGTGGAAAAGCATTAAGCCAGGTTTGGTTATTCTTAGTAGCTCCAATAATTGGAGGAGTACTCGGCGCCATTATCTGGAGAACATTGCTGGAAACAAAAGAATAATTTTTTTTATTTTTAATGCGGAATTTTTTATGATCCCGGAGATATGAAATTTCCGGGATTTATTTTTGGTACCCTTCTATACAAACAACTTCTTTCAAACATAAATCAGCATTTGCTTTAAATAAGACTACCTTACTCTACTGCTGATAATTCTGTCAGTCGCTAAATTAGTAGCATGTCTAATATCACACAAGTTGTAAACGTAGATAAGAATTTAAAGACAATCAAAAAAGGAGTTCATGCATCCGATATGGACCAGGTATTAAGCAGTACCGGGCCATATACTTTTTTTGCTCCAACAGATCTTGCTTTTGAAAAACTGGATAAGGGTTTCATGGAAAAAATGTTGGAGCCTGCTAATCGAACCCAACTAACCGACCTTATCAGGAATCATTTAATAAGTGGAAAAATAAATTTTAATGAATTGAAAGATGGAGACAAATTAGTTACTGTAAATAAAATGGAACTGTTAGTTACTATAAAAGAAGGAGTGGTTAACATAGGCAGCGCAACGATAATAGCACGCGATGCAAAAATCTCCAACGGCATCATACACTTAACAGATACTGTATTGCAAAAAAATTGATAGTAGCCTTTTCATTTTCAAAACCGCAGCCACCTGTCTGCGGTTTTGTATTTTTATCTTTTCATTAAGCTAATGTCATTTATTATGGCCGATTCATTTACACTTAAAATAAATTATAGAGGGGAAGAATTAATTTTTCCTGGTGAGCTAAGGATAACTGGCTATACTCATAAAATTGCCATCGTGGTAGAGAATACAGAAATTCTTTTTGAGCCCGACGAAGAAGGAAACTACCGGGCATTACTATCAGACTCAGATATGCGCAATAAATCATTTGGTATTGAACTTTTACAACTTATTGCAACCGAGTTAGAGTCTACACTTAAATAATATTCGGGATATTGCTCATAAAAAAACGGGCCGCTGTGGCCCGTTCGCGAAATTTAAAACGTTAAGGTCCCTTATTTCAGGTGCTTCGTCAGGTGCTTCGCCATATCAAACATAGATACCTGGGCCTTGCCTCCGAAAACTGCTTTCAGTTTAGCATCGCCATTGATCATACGTCTGTTCACCTTGTCTTGTAATTTATTTGCCTTAATGTATACCCATATTTTTTTCACCACTTCGGTGCGGGGTAATGGCTTACTTCCTACTACCTCTGCTAACATTGCACTGGGAGTAAGTGGTTTCATAAATGCTGCGGAAGGCTTACGCGCAGATTTCTTTTTTGCCGCTTTTTTAGGAGCTGCTTTCTTTGCCACTTTTTTTACCGCTTTCTTTGCTGCGGGTTTCTTTGCTGCTTTTTTTACAGCCTTTTTTGCCACTTTTTTTGCCATGATTGTTAATTTAGAATTTTAATGGATGTTCAGTGATACTAAAAAATTAAATGCTTTCGCATATCAAATATAGTTTATTTCGATTTCACCGCATCACGAATAATAATTTTCTCTTCGGAAAAGTAAAAAAATATGTCTTTTTTCATTGGTAAAATGAAAATGTCTATCTCCAATATATTAGAATCCCTCCTGCTTTCTCATTGGTATTCCTTCTTTTTCTCCAATAGAAATCACCTAATTGAGCTTTATCGTATCATAAAAATTCAGCCATTAATCAGCCAACTGCTATTTAGTAATTGGGCAGAATAGCTTAACGATTGCAAGGATTTAACATTTTCTCCTCGTAAAATAATACCGTTTGCATACAGTAAACGCCTCTCTATTACCCGAGCCATAACAGGATAATGCCAGTTGGATTGGTACTAATGCCCTTTTTTGTTGGTAACATTAACCAATTAATAGTAACAAAAAGCTGGAAATTCGTTCGTATTTCCTTGCTTTTTCCTTTGTAGAAATCAACTGATTTCCGAAGCAAGTAGTCAAATAAATCTATTTCGGCAGAAGAGATGATGTTACTTATCTAAAAATACTTTACTATTGGCTAAAGTATAACAGTCTTACCAGTGCGCACCGATTCATCACAGGCAAAAGCAATTACCAAACTATTTACTGCATCTTCAATATGATCGGTTAAGTCGATATCCTTTTGAATGGCATTTAGAAAATACTGTTGCTCGCGGTTACATAATTCCTGATGATCTGGTTCATCTTCTAAGTTTATCCATTCATCCGGTTGGGTAAAGATATTATTGGAATCTATAGCTGCATGATGTAACCGGATCGATTCTGTTTTTGTATGTGCCTCTACCGAATCAGACTTCCCTTTTCCTCCCGCTTCTTTTGCTACTATTGAAACGGATCCATCAGGACCAATTACATCTTTAACAAAAAAAGCCGTTTCGCTGATCATGGGTCCCCAACCTGCTTCGTACCAACCCACCGATCCATCTTCAAAACGCAGTTGTAATTGACCATAATTATAATTACCAGCAGGAATATCATTGGTAAGTCTTGCACCTATAGCACTTACCTGTATTGGTTTGGAACGTACCATCTGGCACATTACATCTATATAATGTACCCCGCAATCAACAATTGGACTTAAACTTTTCATCAGGTTACGATGTACATTCCACATCACTCCTTTGCTTTGCTGATTTAAATTCATTCGCATTACCAAGGGCTTTCCCAGTTGCTGCGCCAGTTCAATAAACTTTTGCCATGACGGATGATGCCTTAAAATATATCCGACCACTAATTTTTTTCCTGATTTTTTTGCTGCAGCAGCAACTCGTTTCGCTCCTTCTACTGTATCAGCCAATGGTTTTTCAATAAAAATGTGACAGCCTTTTTCCAAAGCCAGGATAGCAAATGATTCATGAGTATCCGGATAGGTTGAAATACATACAGCATCGGGTTTTGTTTCATCAAGTGCTTTTATATAATCACTGAATAAGGGATAACCACCTCCCAACCGTTCATTTAATTTTTCTTTGCTGGTGCCGGTTGAAACTATGCCGCAGATGCTAACTCCATCGAGCTGAGCATAGGCAATTGCATGCGAAGCTCCCATATTTCCACATCCAACTACCAATACCCGAATTGATTTTTTTGTATTTGCCATAGTATAGCCTTCGTTAATTATTCATTCAAATGTAAGTAAGAAATTTTGTACCGTGCCCCGTTGATGGAATTGGTCATTACAAGGAACTGAATCTATTTATCTTTACTGTCTAAACTTGTTGAAATGAAAAAGTACTTCCCTTTATTAGCTATTTTTATTTTTATTCATACAACTATAAGTGGGCAGGCCGATCTGTTGCCCCAGGATTATCTTACCAAAGAATTTCATGCCGGCAGACGTACGGCATTAAGAGAAAAAATGCCTGCTAATTCAGTAATGATGGTATTATCTTTTCCAACCCGTACTTTTTCAAATGATGTAGACTATCTCTATCATCAAAATCCGGATCTTTATTATTTTACCGGATATAAAGAACCTCATTCTTTCTTATTACTCTTTAAAGAAAATCAAACCGATAGTGCGGGAAGGCAATTCAATGAATTATTAGTTGTACAAAAACGTGATCCGTTGGGCGAACAATGGACGGGCCGCCGCTTAGGTAAAGAAGGCGTTGAGGAAAAATTAGGAATTCCCTATGCTATTAATGGAGAAGATTTTAAAAAGTTTGCGATAAACCTAAGTGCATTCGATAAAATTATCTTTGATCGTTTCCCCATTGATATTCCCAATTCACCGCGTGATAATGCGGATTTATTTGATCTTCTTCAACAGTTTAAAGAAAAAGCAGCCATTCCTTCCGATTTTTCAAAAGAATCAAAATATGATGCAAAGCTTTATCGCGAACTCACAGCCTCTTTAAGAGAATTAAAAACACCAGAAGAAATGGACCTGCTTCGTAAAGCAGTTGAAATTTCTTGTATGGGACAAAATGAAGTAATGAAGGCTGTAAGGCCCGATATGTCGGAATTAGAAATACAAGGGCTTCATGAATATGTACATAAAAAATATGGTTCGGAAGAAGTTGGCTATGGTTCTATTGTAGGTGCGGGTGAAAATGGATGCATTTTACATTATATGGAAAACACTAAAACAAAAGTGGGAACCTCAATGCTATTGATGGATGTAGGGGCGGCCTATCATGGATACTCATCGGATGTTACACGTACGATTCCGGTAGATGGTAAGTTCTCTGAGGAAGAAAAAGCTATTTATCAATTGGTATATGATGCACAGGAAGCCGTTTTTAAAAAAGTAAAGAACGGAACAACATTTAAAGAAATTGAAACAACTGCTCGTGAAATAGTAACCAGCGGCCTTATTAAACTGGGCATTGCAAAAGATATTACAGAAGCCAATAAATTTTATCCGCATGGCTGCTCGCATCATATTGGGCTTGATGTACATGACCGGGGATCTTATGCAACACTTAAAAAAGATATGGTGATTACCGTAGAGCCGGGTATTTATATCCCTTCGGGAAGTAATTGTGATAAAAAATGGTGGGGTATTTCTGTACGAATTGAAGATGACCTTCTGATTAGAGAAACTGATTATGAGCTTCTTTCTGTTTATTCTTCCCGTAAAATAGAAGATATTGAAAAGATGGTAGCTGAAAAAAGTGTATTGGATAATTATATCCTGCCAAAACTAAAGTCTGCCAAAAAGGGATTTTAGTATATAATATAAAAACACCATCGAATGGTATGGCTGTGTTTTTATAAACTCCTTTTCATCATTTCTATTGAATAAATGATTGTAGTGCTACCAAAAGTCAGGGATCACGCATCTTATTTTTAATGGTTTCTTTAAAGTATCAAACCGTTTCTTCCTCCTGCCTTTCCCAATAATAGGTTCCATTTTACATCATGAAGTAATGGATATTATTGAATCTATCATTATAAATACATACCAGGCATACGAACCGGCTATGGTATTATCAATGCTATTCATTAAATGGTAAACGGTTGCCTTGAGAATCATCTTGATTTTCACTTGTTTAATACTTAAGCACTTTTTAAGCCAGGGCATAAAATTCATTATAACGGTTCGGAGTATTCCCTGATTATTCGATTTTGTTTTAGATTTTATATCTAATGAATGTTAATGACAACCTCTTTTTTATATAATTATAGATTGCTTTGCAGTTTGGTTAATCGTATAAACTAACGCTATTCACATTTATTATAGTTATCGTTAATAAAAAAATGAACCCAATCATGTATTTGAATACATTATATAATTATCTTTAAAGTTATACACCCATTAATATTCTAACTTATGTCTTCAAACAACTCTCTTTCTTCCGAAAAACAAGTTGTTCTTCGTACTTCCTTTGCAGAGGTATTGCGTAATACAAGTACGGGGCAACAGCAATTGAGTTCATTACAATTTTTTCAACCCGGCGATGTACTTTGTTCCTTTCATGCAGGAGAAACAGTAAAGCAACCAACTTATCTTACTGTGCAAAAGGGTATTGATTTTCATATTACCCTTCGTCCCGAATTCTTACAGTACATCAATCACGGTTGCGAACCCAATGTATTTTTTGATACCACTGCAATGCAGTTGGTTTGTTTAAAACCCATTGAAGCAGGCGAAGAATTTACCTTTTTTTATCCTTCCACCGAGTGGGATATGATTCAACCATTCGTTTGCCAGTGTGGTTCCGTTAATTGTATGCAACTAATCCAGGGCGCTAGCTATCTATCAACTGAAACTTTAAAGAGATACCGGCTAACCGATTTTATTCAACAACAGCTTATCCGGAAAGCACAACCAGAAAGTGTTTGATTGCATGAGTTCGTCCATTGTTAATCCTTTTCATAATTATAAGATGTGGGTATTAGTACCTCACTTAGAAACCGACGACCCTAATCTCCAGTATTACTACGATTTCTCGCAAAGTCTTAAAGAATATACACAGGTTTTTGCAGAATTAAATGCTGATTGGCAATGGCAACAGGTAACCATGCAGAATATTCCTAAAACCATTAGCGATATAAAAAAACAATCAAATGGGCATCTGCCATTGGTTATTAATTTATGCGATGGTGATGAAATAAACGGAACGCCGGGTATATCCGTTATTCATGAATTGGAAAAACAACAAATAGCGTATACTGGTTCGGATGCGTTCTTCTATACCATAACTACTTCAAAATTTCCAATGAAGGAAGCTTTTGACAGAGCTGGTATTGCTACACCTAAATGGGCCGCCATTGATGGTAATGAAGAAATACTAAGAAGTATCTGCCACAAACTAGGGCTTCCACTTATTATTAAACCTGCCATTTCGGGGGGAAGCATGGGCGTTTCTATAAAAAATGTTGTTCAAAACGAAGAAGAACTGATTAATCGTGTTAAGGAACTCAACAACGGTTATCATGGATGGCAACTAACTACCGGAGGTTTATTAGCCGAATCATTTATCCAGGGGCCAGAATATACTTCACTGATAGTTGGCTCTTCGGATAAACCCGATGAATGTATTGTATATGAACCGGTAGAAAGAATTTTTCATACATCTTTACCAGAAACAGAGAAGTTCTTATCCTTCGATCGCTTATGGGAAATTTATGAAAGCGAAAGCCCCATGCCTAATAATGAGAATTTTTATAACTACGGTCCCGTTAAAGAACCTCTGGCAAATGCCATTAAAGAAATAAGTCTTCGGGCATATTGCGCTGTTGGTGGTAAAGGTTATGGAAGGTTGGATATAAGAATGGATGCAAATACAGGTCGTTTATATGTATTGGAAGTAAATGCACAATGCGGGTTAAGTGAAGATGAAGACTATACTTCTATTGGTGCTATACTTAAAGTAACAGGAAAAACGTTTACTCAATTAGTATCGGAGATCATTAAAGAAGGATTGAATAAAAGAATAGTTCAATAAATAAAATTATTCTTTTACATTTGACTTATACACATGAAGCAATTAAACCCATTATTTCATAACGCAGTTACCGTATGAAAGTTTGTGTACTACAACCCGATTACTCTACTACCGGCGTAGATTATAAAAATTATGATCCGGTAAGAGATTTATCCCCGTATCTTCCAGAAGCTACCGTGGATCATGTATTCCTGAATAAGCTAACAACCTATCGCCAGTTGAAAGAGCTTGGAAAAAAGGGGTACGATATCTTTGTAAATCTTTGCGAAGGTTATCTTGAATGGGAAGTTCCTTCTATTGATGTAATTCATAGTTTTGAATCATTGAATCTTCCGCATACGGGTCCCTCTTCTAAATTATACGACCCTACCAAGGAGTTAATGAAGTATGTAGCTTATTGCGAAGGTGTTCCTACTCCACAATTTGTATTGATTGAATCTATAGAGGATGCAGAACTTGCATGTAAACATTTATCCTTTCCATTGTTTGTAAAACCAGCAAAGGCAGGTGATAGCCTGGGTGTTGATGAAAATTCGCTTGTTAACAATAAAGAAGAACTTCTTAATAAGATAGAACAGATATTAGAAGAGTTCGGTCCCCTATTGGTGGAAGAGTATATTGCCGGAAGAGAGTATACCGTATTGGTTGCGGCAAATGCAACCAATGATAATAGCTGCACTGTATTTAAACCGGTAGAATATATTTTCCCGGAGGGACGTGCATTTAAAACATATGCATTAAAGACTTCCGAATTACATCCTGATTGTAATCATCCCTGCAAAGACAAAAAACTGGAACGTCAATTACGCAAAGCTGCAGAAAGAATATTTAGAGGTTTTGGAGGCGTTGGCTATGCACGATTGGATTTTAGAGTTAACGAAAAAGGGAAACTGTTTTTTCTGGAAATAAATTTCACCTGTTCTGTTTTTT
This sequence comes from Chitinophagaceae bacterium, assembly GCA_031378605.1. Taxonomy (GTDB): domain Bacteria; phylum Bacteroidota; class Bacteroidia; order Chitinophagales; family Chitinophagaceae; genus Endoryza. The sequence continues at coordinate 32,136 of JANNEK010000445.1, forward strand.
ATAAAGATGGGTATGAAGGTTCAGCCGATTTTATTTTAAAATATGATGAAATTGGGCAGAATGGTTTTCTTCGTCATATAATAGCTGAAGGTATTGCGCGTCATCAACGCAAGCAGAAAAAATTTATGGTACGCGGAAACTCTATTGCTGGTTATGGCATTTATGCAAGGCAGGATATAAAAAAAGGAGAGCTGGTTTTTTCGGGAGAAGGACGTTCGCAGCGGATGGTTACGCGAAGATTTGTTGAACAAACCTGGGGCGAAGATGAAAAAGAAATTTTCCGTAGGTATGCATACCCGGTAAGTAATGAAGTTTTTTTATTGTGGGATGAAGATCCTTCAGGTTGGGCTCCACAAAATCATAGTTGCAAACCCAATACAGTATGTAATGGATTAAATGTGGTTGCCCTGCGATCAATAAAAAAAGGAGATGAGCTGACTTTAGATTATGCTGTATTTCTTGATGAACATATGGAATCCTTTGTTTGCCGTTGCGAAGCTGAAAATTGCCGCGGATTAATTTCCGGAACCACCCATAATTCGGTTACAGAACGGGAGAAAAAAGTGCGCGTTCTTAAATAATCAATAGTCTTCTTTTCTTTTTACTAATAGCAACCAGTCGTCCGATAAAGGTAAATACCCATATTCGTAGCAATAAAAATAAACATTGCCATTCCTGTTAGTATAGGTATGTGTATGGTAAGGAAATAAAAATCCGAGTCGCTGTAATTTTTCTTTGTTCACCCGTAAACATTCCTGGGTAGCCGGCAATAACGATTCCAGTATGCGCCTGTTCTTCAACAACCAATTATTTACATTTCTAACATAACAACTTTTTTCTGTTTTGAGCTGGTTGTTATAACTATTACGGCAATGATCATCACAAAATTTTTTATCCACTCTTCCTCTCAGTAGTTTATTGCAGCTTAAGCAGGTTTTTGTAACTGTTACAGATGTCATATTTATCTTTCTTTACTACAAAGTAGCTACACTTTTTCTGTTGAAAAACGTTTAAAAACGAATATAAACGGGTAAAAACCGTCTCCTGCATTTTCTTCCCTTCATCTTTGTGCTGTTATTTCATTGGCGCCATTGATATAACTGGGATAAATAAATTTCAACAAGGTCATTTTACTTTATGTGGCAGGAAGTTTTAAATGACCGCAAAACTTACAATTATGTACGCATTAAAAAACAAAGTTCAGTTAATTGGAAACCTGGGGAATGCCCCCGATGTTCGAACCACCGAAGGTGGAAAAAAATGGGCTCGGTTTAGTATGGCTACCAGCGATGCTTATCGTAATGCCAAAGGAGAAAAAGTAACAGAAACCCAATGGCATTCTATTGTTGCCTGGGGAAAAAATGCAGAGTTAGCCGAAAAGTATCTTCTAAAAGGAACCAATCTGGCAATAGAAGGAAAGTTGGTAAGTAGAAGCTATACCGATAAAGCGGGTATCAAAAAATATATCACTGAAGTACAGGTAAATGAAATTTTGTTGTTGGGACCGAAACCTTCGAAATAGTATACAGGCATTCATTCTATTTTATGGAAAACCAATTTTTTTAATAGAAAATTTAATGGGTTTGCAGAAGTTCAGCGGGTCAATAAAACCAAAAGGATGCGATCCACCATTTCATTATTCTATTTACCAGAAAGGCCCGGAGGTTTTTTAGCATTGTTGCTTTTCTGGTAATTATTGTGTGATTGTACTATTAAAAAGCGGCGTTAACGTTGCTGATTCAAAAGTTTCTGGTTATAAAATTGAGTTGATCGTTACCTTCGAAACGAAATAGCTGGAGTTCAAACCCATCTTTTAATCTATTGTGGCAATAATAACACCGGATACCGGCAACGAACTTTTTACCCTCGCAACAGAATTCGTTGCAAATACCTCGCGTCATCTATTTTTAACTGGTAAGGCAGGTACTGGCAAAACAACTTTTCTAAAATTTATAAAAGAACGGACCAATAAAAATGCTGTTGTTGCTGCACCAACAGGGGTGGCAGCTATCAATGCAGGTGGTACTACGCTTCACTCTCTTTTTCAATTACCCTTCGGACCTTTTATACCTGGCAATAACTCTGGGTTTAGTAATAGCGGGACCACAGATCAAAATGGTTTATTAAAACAGCTTCGATTAAACGCAACCAAAAGAGAGTTGTTACAGGAAATGGACCTTCTTATCATTGATGAAGTTAGTATGTTGCGCTGCGATATGCTGGATGCTATTGATACGGTTCTGCGCAGCGTTCGAAGAAATGTTTTGATACCTTTTGGAGGTGTACAGGTTTTATTTATTGGTGATCTTTACCAGTTGCCGCCTGTTGTTCCCACGGAAGAATGGAATATTTTAAAAGAGTATTATGAAAGCCCCTTCTTCTTTCATGCAAAAGCAATTGAACAATCGCCCCCATTATATATTGAACTTAAAAAGATATACCGTCAAAACGAACAACATTTTATCGACATTCTCAATCGTATCCGAAACAATGTAGTTCTTCCCGAAGACCTTGAAGAATTAAATAGCCGGCAACTCTTAAACGCTGATCCACTTCTATTACAAAATACCATTACCCTAACAACTCATAATAAAAAAGCTGATAGTATTAATGCCGCCGAATTGGAAAAATTAAGTGGTAAAACTTTTAGGTTCCAGGGACTAATTGAAAAAGAATTTAATGAATATGCACTGCCTACTGAATTAACGCTATTATTGAAAGAAGGTGCCCAGGTAATGTTTATCCGAAACGATAGCGGAGAAAACAGAAAATTCTTCAATGGAAAGCTGGCTATAATTAGCCGTATATTAAAAGATGAAATTTTTTTAATCCCTGCGGGAGAACAGGCAGAATTTAAACTGGAAAAAGAAACCTGGAAAAATATTCGTTATAACTATAATAAAGAAAAAGATCACATCGAGGAAGAAGAACTTGGTTCCTTTACACAATATCCTGTTCGCCTTGCATGGGCCATAACCATTCATAAAAGCCAGGGATTAACTTTTGAAAGAGCGATCATTGATGCAGGACAGGCTTTTGCTCCCGGCCAGGTATATGTAGCACTTAGTCGCTGTACCTCTTTAAATGGTTTAATTCTTTCTTCAAAAATTTATGCTTCGGCTATTCAAACCAACCCACAGGTAATTGCCTTTGCAGAAAAAGAATCTGGAGCAAATGAATTGAGTCATCTTCTTCAATCAGAAAAGAAGGTATTTGTAGTTACCCGCTTAATCAAATTATTCGAATGGAAAAAGATGATTGCAGTTACACATGAACTTAAAGAACTGGCTTCTACTAAACAATTACCGGGAAAAGAAACGGCCCTCGAATTAATCAATCAACTTTTACAAAAGGTTTACGAACAAAAAGTGGTGGCCGAACGGTTTACAACTCAGCTTCAATCTATCGCAGCTAACGATGAATCAACAACAACAAATAATGTATTACAGGAACGAATAACAAAAGCTATCACCTGGTTTGTAAAATCGATTTTTGAAGACCTCATTATACCGGTACATAAACAGGCTCAATCTATTCAGGGTAAAAGCAAGGTTATACAGTTTACTGCAGCCTTATTAGAAACCGAAGCTGTTTACTGGAATAAATTACAACAATTACAGGAGGCCAGCTTTCCAGAATATTCATTTGAAGGAATAGAAAAAAAATATGCGAGAGAATTGCTGGAAACAATAATGATTAAGAAAAAAGGTAAAGCAGTTAAAGGAAGTAGTCAGTTAGAAAGTCTCGATCTTTTTCTATCGGGCAAATCCGTGGAAGAAATTTCAGCACAGCGGGGTCTTGTTATAGGTACCATTCAAAGCCATCTTGCAGAATTTGTTTTAACGGGTCAATTGGATCCGCTTCAACTGCTTTCGTCTGAAAAAATGCTGGCGGTTCTAACTGTCCTGAATGAATCTACCAGTGAAGAAACAACAGCAATGATAAAAGAACGATTAGGCGATTCCTATTCTTACAGTGATATCAGGGTTGTACAAAATTTCTTAAAAAGAAAACAGTCGCTGGAACAACCTTCCTGATTTATTTTTTATTCCAGTGAACGCCTCTTTCTTTTAAATAGCTAAATACATAATCAAAACAGTTTTTGTGTTTACCAACCAATTCAGGAGGGAAAACGCCTTTTTCTGAAAACAATCCTTTTATTATTAAGTTAGCAGCCGCCGTACAGGTATAGCCGGTAGTTCTTGCCATAGAAGATGTATTTGTTTTTACATCGTACTTATCCAATAAATTGTATTCAATTTTAATATTCTCTCCTTTTTCATTTCCTTCTATAATTATTTTCATAACCGTTAATTCCTGTTCGCCAGGTTCCAGTTTCCAATTGTCTATTAACATTTTTGAACAAAATTGAAGCGGGGAAATAGTTGCGCCATTACAATTGATTTCGTTTTCAGAAAAAAAACCTGCCTGTTTCAATGCAATAATCAAATCAATATGCTTAGGATAGCGCAGCGTTTTTTCTTTCATATCGGGTATATGCTCCATGGTAAATAACAGGGAGCGCAAACCATCTGTATTAAATGATTCTAATGTACCAACCCCATCAAACTCCATAAATTCTCTCTCGGTTAATGCAGGCTTTGTTATAATTTTTCCTTTTTCTTTCAATCTGGCTGGCCTTGTATATTCTTCAATAACATCAATAGGAGAGAAAGGGGCTTTATAATAAAATGGCGGTTGTGGATTAAGCGGCAATCCTCCTACATAACATTCAAAATTCGTAATCGTCATTTCTTCGTTATACTTACCTAGTATAAGATTACTCATTCCGGGTGCAACGCCAATATCAGTAATAACTGTAACTCCTTTTTCTTTGGCTAATGCATCTAATTGTAAAACATCTTCTGGAAAAAAAGAAATATCAGCTATGTTTTTCCCGCAATTAATTACAGCCTTCAAACAATCAAAGCCCATAAATCCGGGAACTGCTGTTACTACCAGGTCAAAAGAAGAAAGCCATGATGAATAGGCCGAATAATTTTTTAAATCCGCTTTTTTAATGGTGATAGAATTCTTTAGCGACTTGAGTTCCTGCAGGTTTTGCTCATTAACGTCAAAAGAAGTAACCTTATAATTGGCTGCAAGGTCTATAGCAATGGCTCTGCCAACCATACCAGCACCTAAAACAGCAATATTCATAAAGCAATCATTTTAAGAACACAAAGATGCGCAAAATTAAAGTGAAGATGGTTGCTTCACCGTTTTTTCGTTTTCAATATTGCCCGTGTTTAGCGTATTTGCCGGCTCAAATAAAAGTACATGAACCTCCTCAATGGCATTCGGTCGGTGTTCTATTCCCCTGGGTACAATTAAAAATTCTCCCTGCTGAAGCCTAACTGTTTTATCACGAAACTCCATATCAAAACTTCCCTGCACCACATAAAATAATTCATCCGCTTCTTCGTGAAGGTGCCAAACGAAAGGCCCTTGAAATTTCACCAGTTTTATTTCTTGCCCATTTAGCGCTCCTACTATTTTGGGATTCCAATATTCACTGAAAAGAGAAAATTTTTCTGATAGATTTACCTTATCCATCATACAAAAATATGCACTACAATCTTAAGAATGGCGCCACCTCGAGCTTTTACTATTTTATGAACATTCATTAAAAAATCATGAATCATAATAATTAGTTCATTACTTTTTAATGGAAGGTTTAAATTGAGAAGCCTAAAGCTTCATGAAATAATAATAGAATGAATAATATCTGGCTGCAGTTTGTACAAGGCTTAAAAGACACCGGGGGTTGGGAATACATAGCTGTATTTACCGGTATTGCCAGTGTTTGGTGCAGTCGTATTGAAAATATTCTTACCTATCCAATCGGATTAATCAGTACTACCATTTATATCTTCTTAAGCATTGATCAAGATTTACTGGGAGAAGCCTCTGTAAATCTTTATTATACTATTATGAGTATTGTTGGTTGGTATATGTGGTTGAAAAAAAATGAAAACAAAGAATCTATTTTACAGATAACCAGATCTGACCAAAAAATGTGGCAATCACAGTTCCTCTTTTTTCTTTTCTTCTACATCAGTATTTTTATTGCGCTTACTTTTCTTAAAAAATCTTTTGCACAGGGAGCCATTCCCTGGGCCGATGCTTTTGCTTCGGCAACAGCCTTTACCGGAATGTGGCTTATGACAAAAAAGAAAGTTGAAAGCTGGTACTGGTGGATCGCAACCAATATAACCTCTATTCCTCTCTATTTTATAAAAGGATATGTATTTACAAGTGTGTATTACCTCGTATTATTGATTTTCGCTTTTTGGGGATTGGCTGAATGGAAAAAGAGAGAGATCCATACTAAATTACCCGGTTCATGAAAAGGGGATTAGTACTTGGCAAATTTTTGCCATTACATAAGGGGCATTTGGCTCTGATTGATTTTGCAGCTCGCCGATGCCAACAACTTTATGTAGTGATTTGTTATACTTTTTCAGAACCAGTACCTGGTACCGTTAGAAAGCAATGGTTGATCGATGAATTGAACGACTATCCATCTATTACGGTGGTGGCGTTTGAATACAATGATCAAGTGTTGCCAAATACATCCATTTCTTCAAGAGACGTTTCGGAGAAATGGGCAAAGGCAATGAATTTTTTAGTAGGATCCATTGATATTGTATTTAGTTCAGAAGCATATGGAGATTATTTGGCAGAATATCTGAATTGTGTTCATTTGCCATTCGATATAAAAAGAAATGCGTTTCCTGTAGCTGGTTCTGAAATAATAAAAGAACCATTTCGGTTTTGGGATGCTATTCCTGAAAGGGTGAGGCCCTGGTTTATAAAGAAGGTCGGGATTGTTGGGTCTGAATCAACCGGCAAATCAACGTTGGCTGAAACGCTGGCATTGCATTATAAGACTAATTTTGTACCTGAAATGGCGCGTTCTATAATAGATAAAACAACGGATGTTACGTTCAGTGATCTAACTAAAATTGCGTTAGTACATGCAGAAACAATTAGGGAAAAAATGGCGGTTGCTAATAAATTATTATTTATAGATACTGATATTAATATTACAAAGTCGTATGCCTCCTTTTTGTTTTCAAAAAAATTAATCGTTCCGACCTGGGTGGAAGAAGCCAATCTGTGTGATCTTTATCTCTTTCTCGAAACAGACTGTGAATATGTGCAGGATGGAACACGCCTTTCTATAGTAAATAGAGAACTCTTAAGCAAATGCCATCGTAAACAATTAAGCAATGCCGGTATAACACTAATTGTTCTTACTGGTAACTGGAGAAAAAGAACTTCCGACGCAATTACAATCATTGAATCTTCATTCCCTTTTATTAATCAATTTTCAAAATGAGCTATTGCAATTTTATAAATTCGCTTAAGCCGGGTGAACAAATTGAACATAGAGAATATCATGACCTTTATTATGGTTTCCCTATTCAGGAAGATAACGAGTTATTCTGCCGGTTAATATTGGAAATAAACCAGGCCGGATTGAGTTGGACTACCATTTTAAAAAAACAAGAAAATTTTCGCAAGGCATACCATCAGTTTAATATAAAAAAAGTAGCCGGTTATAAGGATAAAGACATTGCCCGCCTTTTGAATGATGCAGGTATTATCCGTAATCGATTAAAAGTAAATGCAGCTATTGAAAATGCAAAAAAAATTGTGCTGATTCAAAAAGAGTTTGGCTCGTTCAAAAACTGGCTCGATCAGCATTCTCCTAAATCAAAAATAGAATGGACACAACTATTTAAAAAAACATTTCGTTTTACAGGGGGAGAAATTGTCAATGAGTTTTTAATGAGTAGCGGATACTTACCCGGAGCTCACAGCGACACCTGCAGTATTTATAAGAAGGTTTTAAAATCAAATCCTGCATGGAAACAAAAATTATAAAACGAATCGTTATTATAGGTCCGGAAAGTACTGGAAAAAGTACACTATGTCAGCAACTCGCTGAACATTATAATACACAATGGTGCCCAGAGTATGCAAGGGAATACCTTCTAGCAAATGGAAATGATTATGATTATATGGATTTACTGAATATCGCAAAAGGTCAAATTGCTTTGGAAGAAAAATATATTAAATTAGTTCGAATCGCTGGTAAAAATGAAGTCCGGAAAACAACCATTCATTCTCCTATACTTCCCAACTTGCCGCCTTCCTCTTTTCTTTTCATTGATACGGATATGTATGTATTAAAGGTTTGGTGTGAATTCGTATTCGGGAATTGTCATCAATGGATTATTGATCAAATTGTAGAAAGAAAATATGATCTCTACCTGCTTTGTAAAACCGATTTACCCTGGGTACAAGATGAATTACGGGAATACCCGGATTTAGCATCAAGAGAAAAACTATACATGATTTACAAGGATATTATGATCAATCAAATTACACCGTGGGTAGATATTAATGGCAATACCGAGGAGCGATTACAAAAAGCGATTACAGCAGTTGATGCCCTCGTTTAGCAAAATTCTTTATCATGAGTTTTATAAGAAAATATCATTGCTTACTTTTCTATGTTAGTTGGTTTATCATTAACTTAATTCAGGCGGGTAACACCGAATTATTTGATGATGAAGCCTACTATTGGATCTATTCCCAATATCCTTCCTGGGGTTATTTTGATCACCCACCTATGATTGCATGGCTCATTAAAGCAGGTTATTTTATTTTTCAAAATGAGTTAGGCGTTCGTTTCTTTATCGTAGTACTAAATACAGCCACCCTTTTTTTAATACAACAACTTACCGAAAAAAAGAACGATTTATTGTTTTATGCAATTGCAGCTTCCATTGCAGTAGCACAAATAGGTGGAGTGATTGCAGTACCCGATATTCCTTTATTATTTTTTGTTGCTCTCTTTTTTTGTATTTATAAAAAATTTACTTCTGAATATACTATCAAATATTCGTTGCTGCTGGGTGTTTCTATTGCACTTATGCTATACAGTAAATATCATGGTATCTTAATTGTTTTCTTCACCCTTTTTTCCAACCCGAAACTATTTTCTAAATACCAAACTTATATTACTGCCGCTGTATCCATCCTGTTATTTAGTCCACATCTATATTGGCAGTATACTCATCATTTTCCTTCCATACAATTTCATTTATTTGAACGAAGTGCAGCGCAATATCGTTTTTCATTTACAACCGAATATTTGATTGGGCAAATAGCCCTGGCCGGCCCACTTTTAGGATGGTTATTTATTTGGGCCGCTATTAAAGAAAAATCTGTTTCTCCTACTGAAAGAGCATTAAAATTTTCTTTACTCGGAATCTATTTGGTTTTTTTTATCAGCACATTTAAGGGAAGGGCTGAAGCAAATTGGACCGTTCCCGGTTTTGTTGGGCTTATTGTGTTAAGCCATCAATACCTCTTCAATAAACCTCATTTAATAAAATGGGTTTACCGAATTGCTCCTGTTACATTGTTCCTGGTTTTTATACTCCGCATCTATATGATGTTAACAATACCCACTTCAATAAAACTTAGTAAAGATGAGTTTCATGAAAACAAGATGGTTGCAGGTTCTATAAAAGAGAAGGCAAATGGGCTGCCGGTTGTTTTTATAAATTCTTACCAAAAACCTTCAAAATACTGGTTTTATACTAAGCAAAAAGCCTTTGCCTTAAATACCCCCGACTACCGAAGGAATAATTATAACTATTGGCCGGTAGAAGATTCACTAATTGGAAAACCTGCGTATGTGATTGCTTCAAGATCTGCTTTTTTTTCTGATTCAATTCCTGGCAAACAATATAATGGCAATGGAGGAACCCGAATTGAAAATTATTACTCCTTTTCAAAAGTTCAACTAACAACTATTCGAAAAAAACTCATTACAAATACGTTGTTAGAGATTGATTGCACATTACAATCTCCTCCCTCCTATCTTTTATTTTTCCAGCAAAAGCCTTTTGACACCGCTTCTATTGCTATTGCTATTTATGATAAAAGAGGTGATGTTACTGGATATATATACTCTAACTTTAAAATGAACCAGGTTATTAAAACTGAAATGGCGGTTACACTATCCTGTAATCATCAATTAGCTGCGGGTATCTATACTGCAAAATTGGCAATCTCTTCTTGTATAGAAGGCTTTCCCAGCCTCAACAGCAGTGCATTTAAATTTGAAATAAAGTAACTATTGCAATAACATTTGTATATCCGGGTCAGATTGAAGATTATTCATTTGAAGAAGTATCCAGGCGAATTTTGGTCCGGCAGAAAAAGTTTTCGATCCTGCTTTTACCGTATAAAGTTTAGGATTAGGTAAGCAGGAGGCAATCATCGCGGCTTCCATTTTGGTGAGTTGCCTGGCAGTTTTCTTAAAGTTTTTTTGCGCTGCGGCTTCTATACCATAAACACCTTTTCCCATTTCAATTACATTCAAATACATTTCCAGTATTCGTTTCTTCCCCCATATTAATTCAATCATAAACGTAAAATAAACCTCTAATCCTTTTCGGAACCAGCTTCGTCCTTGCCATAGAAAAACATTTTTAGCTACCTGCTGGCTAATGGTGGATGCCCCCCGAATACGATTGGGTTTTTTAGTATTATACGCTCTTGCTTTATCAATACTTTTCCAGTCAAATCCATTATGATCGGGAAATAGTTGATCTTCTGCAGCAATTACAGAAAGGCGTGCATACGATGATATTTCTTTTATATCAACATAATCCCTCTTTAATCCATCACCCTTTAATAGGCTGCCAAGCTGAGTAAATGTTATAATAGGATCTACCCATTTAAGCAGGAGTATATAAAATAGTTGAAATATTAATAGAAATAGAAAGATCCGTTTAGTTAGTCGCCATAAACGGGGTAAAATTTTTTTGCGGGTTGCCGCCATGCGTTGCTGTTGTGTTGCTGCGCAAGATACTACTTTGAATTGTTGATGGCGTTTGCTTTTATATATACTACTTTATATTTTCCGCCTACCTTATTCCTGTTCTTTGAAATATAATTCCATAAAAAACCCGTTGCAACGGCGCCTGCTGCAATACCCAGAGAACGCAGTTTATTATCTTGTGTAAGTGATTCCTTCCGATAAGCAGTATTGAAAAGTTCAAGACCTATAAAACCAACGCCTCCTATAACAAGAAGTTTAGGAATGGCAAGAACAGAAAACCCTTTTTTTCTTCCTGCTACATCAAATCTTACAAAATTGAATTTCCTGATTTGATTATAATAAACGTTGACGATATAACTTATTGTATCTATTTTCTGGCCTAATTCAGTAGGTGTCAAAATCGTTTGCTGTTGCTGAAGTATAATTGAGTCATTTCTTATGGCCTTGATAATTCCATTCAACACAAAGCCATTATAGGTTACCGCAGAAATAAAACTACCCGCGAAATATGTTTTTAAGGTTCGGTTGTTTCTTTTTTTGATGATAATATAATCTGATGTTTGCCCATAAGTGTTAAGCAGAAAAAGGGTTCCTATAAAAAAAGTCAGTAGTTTTTTCATTTAAAGTGTTAAGATACTGCTACTGCTTTTGTTTGGTCCATAAGAATTTGTTAATACTACTCTATTTTGTTGGCCAGGAAAATAGCGCTATAGAAAAGGGCCACACCAAATGCAATTAATATAGTTCCGGAAACTTTATTAATAATACCAATAGTATGAAGCGTTAGGCGTTTGCGGAGTCGGCCCGCCATGATTACTTTAAAAATATCGGCAAGAATATTTATCCCTATACAAATCGAGAAAATAATAATCCGTTGAGCAAGTGTAAATTTTCCAGCAACCGCGGTAGCAACGCCGAGCCAAAAAATAAAAACATTTGGGTTAAGTGTATTAATTAGAAAACCAGAAGAAAAAATTTTAAGCATATCTCTTTTCCGAAACCTTGTAACAACACCTTCCTGAGCCGCCTGTAGTGTTACTTTTTTAAAAAAAATATAAATAACGCCCATTCCAACTAAAAAAATACTTCCGATAATCCCGATTGCTTTTTTATATTCCATCAGATCTTTAACCAGTTCAGAAAAAGCATTGCTGACAATAACCAAAACAATATCACTAAACCAAACGCCAACTACAAAGGAGAATCCTCCGGTATGGCCATTATTTATACTTTGCTTAATGATTGTGAATATTACAGGGCCTACCGATAAAGTAAGAATCAGTCCCAATGTAAGTCCGCTAATAATCGCCTCCCACATGATAATAGATAAGTATAATTTTTTAGAAAGTGGCCACTGTGTTAATTAATCAATGTACGAATTATAGAAGTAAAATCCAGCAGCAATAAATGAGGATTGGTTTTTTTAATCAGAAAAAGATATTCAAAAACTAGGGCTTCTTATCATGATCGAGAAATTTTTGCCATTCTTCATACATCTTTCCTTTCATTACCCTTGGAAATTTATGTTGACCACCCATTTTTCCCTTAATCCTCATAAACTCCATAAATGCAGATTCTGGAAGAACGGTTAAGTAAACCTCTTTCAATGCACTCTTTCTTTCCACAGCGTAATCATCATTTAACTTTTTAAGATGGGTATCAATTTTTATTTTTAACGCCCCTGCGTCTACGTTATCATCACAGGCTACATACCAATGATGTGCAAAAAACAATCCGTACGGAACACCCGCAACTGTAAACTCTGGAATAGAAATATTCATTTCTTCGCTGGCGAGTTGTACCGCCTTGTTCATATTATCAACACTAAGATGTTCTCCAACCAGGCTTAAAAAATGTTTGGTTCTGCCTGTTATAATTATTTCGCATTTCTCCTTGTCAGTAAAGCGAACAGTATCTCCAATAAGGTATCGCCATGCACCAGCAGAGGTACTTAAAAGAATTGCATAGTCTTTTCCTTCTTCTATTTCATGAATTAATAATGCTTCTGGCTCTTCAATCATATTTCCTTCCTGGTCAAAATTATTTTCTGTAAATGGAACAAACTCGAAAAAGATATGCTCGTTTAATACAAGCTTCATGCCCTGCACATGCTGCCTGTCTTGATAAGCAATAAATCCTTCAGAGGCAAGATAGGTTTCAATGTAGGTAATCGGCTTCCCTAATAATTTTTCGAATCCTTTTTTATAGGGTTCAAAAGAAACTCCTCCGTGAACAAAAAACCCAAGGTTCGGCCATATATCATGTATCGTTTTTACATTATGCCTTTCAATAATCTTCTCCATACATAATTGAATCCAGGCAGGTACCCCCACCACAAAACCGATATCCCAATTGTGTGCTTCCTGAACAACCATTTCGATTTTCTCGGTCCAATCGGTTGTTTGTGCAATTTTCTTTCCCGGTTTATAGAAAGGAGTGAACCAAAAAGGTACTTTTTTAGCAGTTATACCACTAAGGTCTCCCGCATAATAACCCGGGCCTTTTTGCAGATCCGTGCTTCCTCCAATCATAAGCCATCCTTTACCAATACTCTTAACAGAGATATCGTGATAAGTTCTTAATGTAAATAATTGCTTTATCATTACAAGCCGGTTACCTCTCAATAAATCTGTAGTTATAGGCAGGTATTTACTGGCAGCCTCGGAGGTTCCACTACTAAGTGCATAGTATTTAATTTTACCTGGCCAACAAATATCACTGTGACCTTCAAGTGTTTTATGCCACCAGTCTTTATAAATCTTTGAATAATCGTATGTGGGAACTAATTGTTGAAACTTTTTACCGGAGTGACGTGAAAGCAGGATTTCATCAAAGCGGAACGTTTGACCGAACTCCGTAAATCGTGCTTTTTTTAATAATTTCTTAAGCACTTTTAATTGTTGCCTGCGAGGCGATTTTACTGGTAATCGCAGCGCCTTAGCAATAGAAGGAGGTAAAGAAATTTCGAAAAGGGCCATGGAGCTTTTACCTTTAAATTAGTGGGTTTACCAAAAATAAGGTAATTGTGGGTATTTAACGTTTTGGATAAACAAGGATTTCTTTGTTTGCGTTATAGAACCAACTCGCCATCTTTTTCAATAACTTTTTTATAATGCGCATAAAACGTTTTATCAGGTTTTCGATTACTGGTTTGCTTTTATTAGTGGTGACTGGATATTTTATTCCACAGCATTTTATTATGCCCGTTAAAGGCGCTAATTCTAAAAGTTATGATAGTTCTTCTTTCTGGTTTTACCCTTGGGGAAAATCGGTAACTCATAAAGGTGTTGATATTTTCACAAAAGAAGGAACCGATGTTTTTTCATCCACAACAGGCTTAGTTGTATTTTGTGGCCAATTAAACAGAGGAGGAAATGTCATAATTGTATTGGGTCCAAAATGGCGACTTCATTATTATGCGCATCTAAACGAAATCAAAATTTCTTCCTTGAAATTTATTCATAGGATTAGGCGCATAAATCGGGAAGTAGAGATAGGATTTGTTTTAAACTAAATAAATTAGTAATTTTATAGCTAAATAAATTAGCTATGTTTCAGGGAATGAATATAATAGATTTTGGCAAAAGGTTTCAAACCAATGC
>JANNEK010000446.1:0-2717 GCA_031378605.1 Chitinophagaceae bacterium
GCATTGGTTTGAAACCTTTTGCCAAAATCTATTATATTCATTCCCTGAAACATAGCTAATTTATTTAGCTATAAAATTACTAATTTATTTAGTTTAAAACAAATCCTATCTCTACTTCCCGATTTATGCGCCTAATCCTATAGATTTATTCGAAATCTAAAACATAAATCATCTTTATGTTTACTGGTTTGGATTGGCCGGGAATGAAAAATTAAAACAAGAATTTTTTGAGGAGGAGCTAATTAAGCAACGGATTGGTGACCACGAAAAGGGTTTTAAAGTCAATCATAGAGATATTGGATTCTCAAAAAAAAGATGATAAAAATCAAAACGAATTTCATCTTATATTTTAAAAAGGCAATAGTAAGGGGTGAAAGCTTTATACGGTTTTTTTATTCTTTTTTTTACGGGTTACAAATAACAAATATCCGGTAATGTTTAAGTTGATTAAACGGGTTATTTGTATTTGTTTTACGGTATTTTAAGATAGTAATTTTACTTTTACCTGAACATCTTCAAGTTATAAATATTATTAATTTATAATTAATTGACTTACATTTTTTTGTGAATCTTTTTTTGTTGATTCGCCCATAGTTTTGAGGGGTACTAATTTTTTAATATTTAAAACCTACAAGCTATGTTGACAATTACCTCAAAAACACGTAAAGCGGGAAAATTTGTAAATACCGAACATACCGATACCATCATACGCAATTACAAACAGGAAAGATGGGTGAACAATTCAAAACATATCGGCAAGGAAGATTCTTTGAGTGTTTGGTACAGTGCTGAAGAACTGGAACAATTTCTGGAAAGAATTAAACTGCATGGAGCCGATGGGGTGCGGTTTTATTTTGGAGCCTATGGTAAAGAGTATACCGGGAACCCTTTATTTGCAGGAAGACAGACAATCGTAATGGTTGCCACACAGGCAAAGGAAACAGAGAAGGGGATGGTGGATAAGGATGTTTATATTAATAATTGTGATGCTAGTTCAATTCTTGCATATAACCATGGAAGACTTTGCCCTCCGTATTGCAAACCAACTTTTGATAATGACGACCTTGGTATCACAATTGTTGATAAGGGAGATGATGGTATTGCTATTATTTAAATTATATCTGTTTAACACACTTGAGAGCCCTCTGCAAACGCAGGGGGCTTTTTATTATTACCTTAAAGAATTAACAGAGTAAATTGTAACGCAATGCCTTTAAATCTAGATATGGTCTTTATGATTACCTGTATATCGGCAGGTTTATTCCTGTTTTTTCAAAAAGGTACTCCTTTTCATTTTAAATTATTTCCATTCTTTTTACTGTTCTCTTTAATAATTGAAATTATAGCAGGTTATTTAATCAATATAGGCAAGCACACAACAGAACTCTATAATATTTGGGATATAATTTATTTTACTTTTTATATTTATTTAATGTCTAATATTATTTCAGAAGAGAAAGCAAGAAAAATTTGTCATAAAATGCTTTTAGGGTTTATAATTTTTGCCATATTGAATATTTCCTTTTTTCAACAAATTAATACTTATAATTCAGTTACCTATGCAATAGGTTGTCTGCTAATTGTTGCTTTAAGCGTTTATTATTTTTACGAACTTTTCCGACTAAAACAATACCTGGTACTAACGCGTGAACCATCATTTTGGATTACAACTGGAATCCTATTCTACTTTCCTTGCAGCTTCCCATTAGTATCATCTGCAAACTTTATTCAAAACATACCAAATATTAGTATTGAAAGCCTGCAATCATTATTACTTTTAATGAACATATTGTTATATTCATTATTTACTATTGCCTTCTTATGCCGAATCAAAATCCGGAAATTTATATAATAATAATTTTAGGAGCTACACTGGCTTTATTGCTGGTTGGCTTTATTGTAACCATACTCTTTCTTTATCAACGCAGAAGGCACCAGCAGGAACAGGAATTGGTTCAGTTAAAAGACAGTTATGAACAGGAAGCATTAAAATCGCAATTGGAAATTCAGGAAACCACCTTTAAAACGATCAGCCAGGAATTGCATGATAATATCGGCCAGCTTCTTTCTGTCGTAAAAATGTCGCTGGCAGTTGTACCGGTATCCAAAGAGCATATAGCCTATGCACCTATTCAAAACTCCCGCCAAACGCTTAACAAAGCCATATTGGATCTTTCCAATCTTACAAAGGGCCTTCATACCGATCGCATTTCCGAAATTGAGTTGGCTGAATTAATACGTTTTGAATTGGAGTTAGTCAAAAATTCTGCACTTATGGACGTGCAGTATCATGTTAGTGGCGTTAAGTTTCAATTTGATGAACAGAAAAAAATATTTATTTTCCGGATGTTTCAGGAAATATTTAATAATATGCTGAAGCATTCAAAAGCAACGGCTGTAGTGGTATCCATAGTAAACACAACAGATACTTTTTTTGAGCTGGAAATTAAAGACAATGGGATCGGCTTTAATGTGGATGAAAAAAAGAATACTGTAAGTTCGACCGCTGGGGTAGGATTGAAGAGTCTTTTCAATAGAGCTAAATTAATAGGAGCGCATTTAAGAATCATTAGTGAACCTGGTAAGGGAACCAGCGTGAAAATTCGGTTACCCGCAACAGCAAATACCTGATCATGCCAAAAGCAACAAGAAAATTTTTAGTAGCCATTGCAGACGATCATTCCTTACTTCGAACTGCCCTGGCAAATCTCATAAGT
>JANNEK010000454.1:0-1874 GCA_031378605.1 Chitinophagaceae bacterium
GATATTTTGTCTCTATAGGGCTGCCCGATACTAAGACCATTCGTCTGTAGAATTGCATTAAATCCCGTCAGGGATTAAATATTGGTAGAAATTTTATGAGAGGATTTGGTTAGTCACGTTAGTGACGTGAATTGTTAGTCTATATAAATTCGAATACTAATCAATTAATATCCCGCTCCAAAAGAGCAGATCGTTTATTCAATTATTTCTCTATCGATATTATGTTCCAAAATGACTGCCCGATACAGAAACCATTATCCCGTCACGGATGTAATATTGGTAGAAATATCATTCAGGGTAGAAGGGCTAGTCACGTTAGTGACGTGTATTGCTGATCAGAACAAATTCGATTTCAAATCAGGTAATTTATATCCCCAACGATCGGATCGTTTATTCAATTATTTTTTTTCCACTATTAACTTCCTCCCGGATTGCTTGATACAGAGACCATGCTCCAATATAATTGCATTAAATCCCGTCAGGAATTTGTAAGCACCCCATTTTTAGGACTGGTTAAAAATAGAGTTTAATTTATTTGATTTTGCGTTTTCAATTAAAATTATTTCGTCGTCATCGTTGCTGTTAATTGTGGTAAACTGTGCGTTGGGGTTTTGGCTTGGGCTGAGTTTTCCACTGTTAACAGCAATCGCATATTCAATAGGGCTTAATTTACCCAAGGATTTATGTGAATGATTGTGATTGTAATCTTCCATCCATTCTTCTGTAATTAGTTTTACTTCATCAATTGATTCAAACAAATATGCATTTAGTACATCTTTCCGATATGTTCTGTTAAATCGCTCAATGTATGCATTCTGTGTCGGCTTACCTGGTTGAATAAATTTGTGTTCAATTTTATTCTCATTTAAAAATTCATTCAGTTTATCACAAATAAATTCTGGTCCATTATCGCTACGGATTTGTTTAGGTTTTCCTTTATAATCTATAACACGTTCTAATATTCTTCTTACACGTTCACCGGTTAGGCTTGTATCAATTTCAATTGTTAAAACTTCGCGATTAAAATCATCAATTAAATTAAATGTTCTCAACTTCCTTCCGTTTATTAATCGATCCTGCATAAAATCCATACTCCAACTTTCATTTCGCCGTAACGGCACGCAAAGCGGTTGTTTAATGCGTTCAGGCAGCCTTCTTTTATGTTTTCGCCGGATATTTAATTCCATTTTATCGTATACTCTTTTAACCTTTTTGTGATTCCATTTAAATCCTGATCTGCGGATGCGATAATAATAATCCGCAAATCCTTTTGTTGGATATTTTACAGATAAAATCTCAAGCTGATGAATTACAGGACCATCATCGATCCGGCTTTGATAGTAATATTTACTTCGATGCATACCGATTATTTTACACGCCCTGTCAATTGAAACAGTTTCTTCTTTTTTAATTGTTTCAACTATTTCTTTTTGCTGGCAGGGCGTTAAAGCTTTTTTTCGATAACGTCTTTCAATATCCTGTGATCAAGGGCGAGGTCAGCATACATCTGTTTAAGCTTCCTATTTTCTTCTTCCAGTTCTCGTAGCCTTTTAATATCGCTGGACTGCATTCCTCCATATTTGCTTTTCCAAATATAAAACGTTGCCGGGCTTACCCCGTTTTGTCGACAGATCTCCGCTGTCGTTATACCACTCTCTTGCTGCTTCAGCATTGAGAAAATCTGGCTCTCGGTAAATTTGCTTTTTTTCATTGTTTGACAATTTAAAGTTAGAAAATCTCTACTTTTAAACTGTCCTATTTTTGGGGGTGCTTACACAACCACAAAAGAAAAAAAAGGTAACAAAAGGTAATTAAATTCGGGTAATACATGAAAGCGTCAATTGTATAGTATGATTTACTTGGAATTAATTACA
>JANNEK010000245.1:0-5535 GCA_031378605.1 Chitinophagaceae bacterium
GAACTTATTTCGAATGGTACCACAAAGTCAGTAAATAATACACGGCCCAAATTTTTAACCAAGCCAATTTCAGAAGCAGGAAGCGAACCTCCGCCGGATTGCTGTGTTAAAAATGCACCTAAGAGTGTAATCAAAAGCAACCCTGCGGTTATTACAACAGCGAGTTTGGTGCTAACAGTTTTTTGAGGCTCTGTTTCTTTGTTTAAATTCAATAACATCAAAACAAAAAGAAACAATACCATAATAGCACCTGCATAAACAATGAGGTTTACTATACCTATAAATTGCGCATTAAGCATAATATAATGACCGGAAATGGCAAAGAAAACAACAATAAGCCAGAGAACGCTGTGCACGGGGTTTTTGCTGAGTACCACCAACACTGCGCTGAGCAAGGCAAGTATACTTAAAAACCAAAACAGAATTTGTGTAGCACCCATTTTCTCTTAATCAGTTAGTTTAATAAAAAAGTTGATTGTTACCCGTTAGCTACAAGCAACCATTTTAAAAATATTTTTTGGCATTCAATAATGCGCTGGCAATTACTCGTTAAATTATCAAACCAGTTAATGTCAAAAAATTTACTTTTCGCACTATTAATTTTTCACTACTCTGGCACCCAGTGCCGCTTTATATTTCTCGGGTTCTTCTATAGGATGCGGAATCAATAAATCCGGTTTTCCATAAATAAATCCTTTTCGCTGATAATTCGCAGGTGCCACTGTTTCGCTAAGGTAAATAGCATCTTTAGGACAGGCCTCTTCACATAATCCACAAAAAATACAACGAAGCATATTAATTTCGTATCGTGCAGCGTATTTTTCCTCGCGGAATAAATTTTCTTCGCCCGGCTTCCGTTCCGCCGCTTCCATTGTGATAGCTTCGGCCGGACATGCAACCGCACACAAACCACAGGCAGTACAGCGTTCTCTTCCTTCCTCATCCCTATTTAAAATATGCAAGCCCCTGAAGACCGGACTGAAAATTCTTTTTTGTTCCGGATAACTTATCGTGGCTTTTCTTTTAAACATATGCTTAAACGTAATAGCCATGCCAATGAAAATATTCCACAGATACAATCGTTCTAACCACGTCATTGGCTTCCGTTCCACTAATTGTGCCCTGTTCGTTAATGCCTGCATACTTCTACCTTTTAGCTATTCGCATTGTTTTTAAAAAGTCAGCAAATATAAATATAGTATTGAGTTTGGATAGGATGATTTTATCAGGAATACAACAACAACTTAAACCCCGTTCAAACTCAAAATTTTCTTACTTCTTTAGCCATAATACTACCGCAGCCGTTACCAACATATTTATCAAGCTCAATGGTATCAACCCCCGCCAGCCAAGATTCATCAATTGATCATAACGGAAGCGCGGAATGGTCCAGCGAATCCAAATAAAGGTGAAGATGAAAATAGCTGTTTTTGAAATCAAACTCAACGCTTCTAAAATGGCCAACCAATTCTGCCCGATTTTTTGACCCAGGTTGGCGTCGTTTACAAATGGAATATCATATCCTCCAAAAAATAACGTTGCCATCACCACGCTGCTTATAAACATATTGATATATTCTGCAAACAAATAAAATCCAAGTTTCATCGATGAATACTCCTGGTGATAGCCAAAATTGAGCTCATTCTCTGCTTCTGGTAAATCAAATGGCGTACGATTACACTCAGCCAATGCACAGATAAAAAAGATAATAAAGCCGAGTGGCTGATAACATATATTGTACAAGGTGTCGGCCTGTTGACCAACAATAACACTCATTTTTAATGATCCGGTAAGCATCAATAATGCAATGAGTGATAATCCCATTGGTAATTCATAAGAAATCACCTGCGATGCACCACGCATTGCCGCCAGTAAAGAAAATTTATTATTAGAGGCCCAACCTCCGATCATTATACCATATACACCCATACTTACCACTCCGAAAATGAAAAGTATACCAATATTAATATCAGAAATCTGCAAGCTAACCGGGCGCCCGAAAAAATCAATGGTTCCAGCCCATGGAATAACTGTGGAAGTCATCATTGCAGTTAACATTGCAAGACAAGGTCCTAATATGAACAGAAATTTATTGGATGTATTCGGAATAATTTCTTCTTTCATAAATAATTTCAATCCATCCGCTAATGGTTGAAATAAACCAAAGGGACCAGCGCGGTTCGGTCCACGACGATCTTGCATAAACGCTGCAATTTTTCTCTCGGCATATGTTTCATACATCGCAATTACCAATGATAAGGTAACTATACCTCCGATTAGTGCCAGTTTCTCTCCCAAAAAAGCCCAGTCAAAAACTAATAGCATGGTTACATTTTATGTAATTGTCAATTATAAATAGTGAATCGTCAATTTGCAAAAGTCAATACTTACTTTAAGAATAAATCTTATCAATCTAATCTTATTAAAGATCCCGTATTCATTTTTCAAAATCTCCTGAATTCGCAGCACGATCAATCGTACTCAACTCAATATTTTCTCTATTCACTTCGCTTATACTATGAATTCCCATCAGCAAACGTGGCTCTCTTCCACCCATTACTTCCTGAACAGTTTCTTTAGGCATTTTCAATCCGATATAATGTCCCTGTGATATCACCGAATGCCTATTGATTAAACTTGGACCTTCAACAATCCAGTCGCTACCTTTTTTCTTTTCGAAACGACATTCATTGCAAATCCATCCAGGTGTTCCTTTGGTACTGTTTTTTACTTCACCCCATTCATCTTTGCGGGCTGTAACCCGAAATACTTCCTCTCCGCGCATCCATAACTGTACTTCTCCGCAACATTTAATGCAACTACAATGGGCATCTACAGGTTTGGTAAACCATACCCTGTTTTTAAAGCGGAAGGTTTTATCCGTTAGTGCACCTACCGGACAAACATCAATTACATTTCCAATAAAATCATTGGTAAGAGCCTTTTCTATATAAGTAGCAATTTGAGAATGATCCCCACGATCTAAAATACCATGACCCCGATCGTTCGTTAACTGATCAGCTACGTAAACGCACCGGTAACATAATATACAACGGGTCATATGCAATTGTATGTACGGCCCTATATCATGTTTTTCAAAAGTTCTTCGGCTAAATTCGTATCGCGTACCTTCTCCACCGTGCTCATAACTTAAATCCTGCAAATGACATTCACCCGCCTGATCGCAAATAGGGCAATCGAGTGGATGATTAATTAATAAAAATTCGACTACGCCTGCACGTGCGTCCAATACTTTTTCGCTGGTAATATTTTTTACAATCATACCATCCATTACATTGGTTCGGCAACTTGCCACCAGTTTTGGCATAGGGCGCGGATCTGCGGTTGAGCCCGCTGCTACCTCAACAAGGCAGGTTCTGCATTTGCCTCCGCTACCTTTTAATTTACTATAATAACACATAGCAGGCGGTGCCACTTCGCCACCAATAGAACGGGCAGCATTCAGGATAGAAGTTCCCGGCTCCACTTCAATGGTGATGTTGTCGATGGTTACCTTAATTAATTTTTTTTCGTCAGCCATATGTAAATACTTAAGATATTTTGGAACGCAAAGAACTCAAAGTATCGCAAGGATCGCAAAGGTTTTTTATTAAACCATATCTTCCTCTATTCGTTATGCGTACTCTGCGGTTCTTCTCATCTTTACGTCTGCGGTTCTTCTCATCTTTACGTCTGGTTTGTCTTGGAACGCAAAGCGCTCAAAGCATCGCAAGGATCGCAAAGTTTTCTTATTAAACTCCATCTTCCTCCATTCGTTTTGCGTACTCTGCGGTTCTTCTCATCTTTGCGTCTGGTTTTTTTGGGAACGCAAAGCGCTCAAAGCATCGCGAGGATCGCAAAATTTTTTTGTTGAGCCACATCTCTTCCTCCATTCGTATTCCGTATTCCGTACTCCGCGCTTCTTCTAATTGTTGATTTTTGCCGCTACAAATCATTAACCACTCTTTTAATTCCATTCTTCAATAGCGAAACTTTAAAATTTATTAAAAGTCCAAGCTTACAATTTGCAAATTTCAGATAGGTTAAAACAATGCTCTTATGAACATCAAGGATTGCTTCTATTGATTTTACCTCTACTAGAAGTTTTCGTTCGATAATTAAATCTGCTCTATATCCACAGTCCATTTTAACTTCCTCAAAAACTACGGGTATCGGTTGTTCTCTGATTACTTTTAGTCCACATTTGATTAGTCGGTAAAAAAGGCACTCAACATACACTTTTTCTAACAAGCCTGGCCCTAATTCCTTATGAATATCAATAGCTTCCCTAATAACGATAAATGATAATTCATTTTCGGTCATAAATATAAATTTAAGACCTCAACCTACTATAATCTAACAAAGAACTAAACGTGATAAAACAACTATACAACCGGGATTTCTCTGGGTTCCGCATACCCCGCCAATCCATAATTTCTGGTTTGACTTTCAGTTGGATTTGCCACATGCCATTCAAACTCATCTCTAAAATGCCTTATAGCTGCCGCCACAGGCCATGCTGCGGCATCGCCTAACGGACAAATAGTGTTTCCTTCTATTTTACGTTGTATATCCCATAATAAATCAATATCACTGCTTTTTCCTTTTCCATATTCTATATTATGCAGAATTTTTTCCATCCACCCGGTTCCTTCGCGGCAGGGAGAACATTGTCCGCAACTTTCGTGACGATAAAATCGTGCAAGGGTTAACGTGTGACGAACCACACACTGATCTTCATCCAATACGATAAATCCGCCAGAACCCATCATACTTCCGGTAGCAAAGCCTCCGTCACTCAAACTTTCATAAGTCATCATTCTTGTTTCACCTTTAGCCGTCTTCAGCAATAAGTTGGCAGGTAAAATTGGAACCGATGATCCGCCCGGTATGCATGCTTTTAATTTCTTTCCATTGGCAATTCCCCCACAGTATTCTTCGCTGTAAATAAATTCTTCTACAGAAATAGTCATATCAATTTCATACACTCCGGGTTTATTAATATTACCGCATGCAGATAGCAATTTTGTACCGGTTGATTTACCAATACCAATTTTCGCATACGCTTCACCGCCCATATTGATAATAGGAACGATTGCAGCTAATGTTTCTACATTGTTAACTACAGTTGGACAATCCCACAACCCTTTTACGGCAGGGAACGGCGGTTTTATACGTGGATTTCCTCTCTTACCTTCCAATGATTCAAGCAACGCAGTTTCTTCGCCGCAGATATAAGCACCTGCACCCCGTTGAACATAGATTTCGCAATCAAAACCGGTACCCAAAATATTTTTACCGAGCCATCCATTATTTTTTGCTTCTGTAATGGCCTGTTCTAAAATATCAACAATCCAGGAATATTCCCCACGGATATAGATATACGTTCTGTTACAGCCTAACGCAAAGGAAGAAACGATAAGACCCTCGATTAGTAAATGTGGAAGAAACTCCATTAAGTACCGATCTTTAAAAGTACCCGGTTCGCTTTCATCGGCGTTGCAAACCAGGTAACGTGGCACTCCTTCCGGCTTT
>JANNEK010000001.1:0-3098 GCA_031378605.1 Chitinophagaceae bacterium
TTTTGAGGAGTTGGTAGGAAAATTGCAAAAGCATGAGGTAGATAATTTCAAAAGCTGGCTCTATACCCTTGCAAAAAATCACTGCCTGATGCAGTTGCGGACGCCCAAAAATTTGAAGACAACTGAATTTAAAGGCGATTATATGCAATCTGAAGAACAAGTGCATCTGAATGGCGTACTGACCCGTGAAGAGAATTTGAATAAGCTCGAGCAATGTCTGCAAACATTATCTGCGGAGCAAAAAATTACGGTAGAATTATTTTATTTGCAGAACAAATGTTACAATGAAATTGCTGAAACCACCGGTATTGAATGGAATAAAGTAAGAAGCTTTATTCAAAACGGGCGGCGAAATTTAAAGATATGTATGGAAAAAGATATGGCTGTTGAACAGTTAAAAAATGGATAGAAATAATAATGAGTGATTTTAAGAACGATACGAAACAATATACTGCGGCTGATATCAGCCAATACCTGGAAGGCAAATTCAACTTTTCCGAAATGCATGCCATTGAAAAGGCGGCCCTGGAAGACTCTTTTTTGGCCGATGCTATTGAAGGGATGCGTGAAGCAAGGGAAACGTATGGCAGCAAAAGCACACCTGCAAATCTTGAGCAATTGAAGGAGCAGATGGCTGTAAAAGTAACAGGCGGGAAAGCTATACCTATTACCAATAGACGTTGGTGGAATATGGCTGCTGCTGCATGTGTATTGGTAGTAAGTACAGTGTTAGTTTATACTACATGGTTTCGAAATGAACAAAATGATACTATTGCAGTAGTTGAACAAAAAAATAATCTTCCGGAAACAATTAGCCCTTCATCTCCCGAAAATTCAATCAGCAAAAAAGATTCATCTATCGGGTTAATTAAAGAAAGTAAAGAAGATAGTAAGGAAACTGTTGAGCCAAAGAAGTATCCTGTTGTTATTAAGGAAGAGGAAGAAAACAAATCTAAATCTGAACCAGTGGCTATTGCCCGGCAGGAAGAATCTACCAATAAACCATCGCCTGTAAAACAAGCAAAGGATATTGAGAAATCAGATGCACCAAAAACAAATGATCAAAACAAAGGCATTAATAGTGCTAACGAAGTTGCCCGTGGAAGAGCAGTTGATAAAGATGAAAAGGCGGCTTCAGTTAAAAATAACAGTGCGGATCTTGAAATTGTAAATGATCCTGAAAAAAAACTATCAGGTAAGGTAGCTGGTGTTGCCAGTAATGTAAATGTTAATTCTTTTAATGGAAAAATAATCGATAAGAATAATCAACCTATTGCCAATGCAACTGTGCAATTAGCGAATACTAATAATGGTTACTTAACTGATCAAAACGGGTTTTTTAAATTCTCTGGTACAGATTCATTAGTAAATGTGAATGTAATGGTAGTGGGTTATGCAACCCAGAATTTTCAACTCAGGAATAACGTATCGTTGAACCAATTGCAACTTCAGCCAATTGCCAATAATAATTTGGATGAAGTAGTGGTTACCACAAATGAGCAAAAACAACGGAGAGATAAAACAAAATACAAAACAAAGTTCCCCAGTGTATTGGTACAAGATGCAGAACCTGCAAGTGGTTGGATTGAATTTGATAAATATATCGAAGCGAATAAAGAAATATTGGGTGATAAAAATAGTAAATCTGGCGAAGTAGTAGTATCGTTCCTGGTTAACCGAAATACCGTATTGAATGGATTTAAGATTGAACAATCCTTAGGTCCGGCACAGGATGCCGAGGCGCTCCGACTCCTCAAAGAAGGTCCGGCCTGGCGCTTATTAAAAGGGAAAAAAACCAGGGTTTTGGTCATTATACGTTTCTGATCTCCTCTACCAACAACTATTTTTTGGGAATATTAATCGCTTACCTTTGCGAAAACTTACAAAATGAGAAAGCTAATTAATGTTTTGCTGGCAATATGCCTTTTTTCTGCATCTGCAATGAGTCAGGGGCTCAAAACTCCCGCTGCTTCTACAACAACAACGGTTAAGCAGGATTTTGCACTTTCAAGTATCGAACTTTCCTATTCAAGACCATCTATAAAAGGCCGCACTATTTTTGGTGACCTGGTGCCTTTTGGGAATGTATGGCGCACCGGAGCAAATGGTGCTACTACATTAACTTTTGGTGAAGATGTAAAAATTGGCGGAAAGGATATTAAAGCAGGTAAATATGGGTTATTAAGTATTCCGGATAAAAGTCAGTGGACGCTTATTCTTACCAAACAAACAGATGTTACCAGTCCCGGTGCATATAAAATGGATCAGGATGTAGTTCGTGTAACTGTTCAGCCGGTTGATCTTCCTTTTTCTGTAGAAAATTTTACGATTATGTTTGGAAATGTTGCCAATAGCACCTGTGAGTTATGGGCAATGTGGGATAAAACAATGGTGGTTCTTCCGATTGCTGTTGATGTAGAAAGTAAAGTAATGAAGCAGATTGATGATGCGATGAATAAAGACAATCGCCCTTATTATGCTTCTGCGATGTATTATTTAGATAATAATAAAGATTTGAATAAGGCACTTGATTGGTTCAATAAAGCTGCCGAGCAAAATCCTTCAGCGTTTTGGGTACTTCATCAAAAAGCAAATTGCCTGGCTAAATTAGGTAAGAAGGCAGATGCAATTGCTACTGCACAAAAATCAATTGAAATTGCAAAGGTTGCCAAGAATGATGATTATGTAAAATTGAATGAAGATTTGATTAAGAAATTAAAATAAGCTTTCAATCTTTTTCTGATAACACTGAAAGGAGGCTGTCAAAAGACGATAAAATCTTGCAAAGGCGCTACGACGCAAAGAAGAAATATTGAAGATCAGGCGTTGCAACTTTGTGTCGTTGCGAGAAAAATATATTTAAAATACTTATGACAGCCTCTTTTTTTTAGAAATAGAAGTATGAACTTACTTCAAAGAAGTGAAAATCAATTGTACGCTCACGGCTTAATTTAACTGATTATTTTTTCATTAATTTTCTTTTGCTCATCATCATTCCCTAAAATTCCTTCTATTCTCTATTCTGAATTCTCTTTCCCCCTCCTTTCTCTTTCCCCCTCCTTTCTCTTTCCCCCTCTTTTCTCTTTCACCTCTTTTCA
>JANNEK010000033.1:0-4011 GCA_031378605.1 Chitinophagaceae bacterium
TCTTCACGGGATTTTTTTTCCTCATCTATTGCTAAAGCGAGTGCCTCAGTCCTTTCCTGCACCTGTATTTCTAATTTTTCATTATGCAATCGCACACTACGGGTGCGCAGGTGATAAACAAGAATAATGGCAGTAATAATCAATATTATTATAAATAACCTGAACCAATCCGTTAGCCAAAAAGGTGGAACAATAATAAGCTTAAGTTTTTTTTCCTGTTCACTCCATCTGCCTCTGTTATCGACCCCTCTTACAGCTAATGTATACGAACCCGGATCGAGCCGGGTATAAGTTGCCTTTCGTTCATTGCCTATTATGTTCCAGGATCTATCAAATCCTTCTAACCGGTAAGCATATTTCTTTTTTTCTACCGAAGTATAATTTAAAGAAGCAAACTCAATCGATACAACCCAACTGCTATATGGAATATACAATTCACCCGTTTCGTTAATTGACTGCTTTAAAGGAGAAATAGTGTTGCTATCGTCAGCAATCGGCATTTCTTTATTAAAGAGTTGAAAACTGGTAAATACAAGGGGCGGATCAAAATCATCTTCTTTAATTTTTTCAGGGCTAAACTCATTAAATCCATTAATGCCTCCAAAATACATCATGCCGGAACTTGTTTTACAAAACGAATGATCTTTAAACTCGTAGGATTGAAG
The DNA here is from genome assembly GCA_031378605.1 of Chitinophagaceae bacterium. Classification (GTDB taxonomy): domain Bacteria; phylum Bacteroidota; class Bacteroidia; order Chitinophagales; family Chitinophagaceae; genus Endoryza. The sequence goes on from JANNEK010000033.1 coordinate 666, forward strand.
ACCGTCTGCGGGATCATAGTTCTTTATTTTCTTATTTATCAAATTGATTTTCGAAAGACCGCGGTTAGTACTTACCCATAAATTATAGTTTTCATCTTCCAGCATACCAAAAACAGTATTATTTGCCAATCCATTTTCAGTGGTATATACAGTGAACTGGAGCGACTTTGTGTCAAAATAGTTTAAGCCCATCATGGTACTGATCCATAAATTATCATTCTTGTCTTTGTATAATGATAAGATACTGTTACTGCTAATACTGTTCTTTTGATCGTCATGAATGAAATAGCTGAATTTTTTTGTTTTTTTATTGTAGCAATTAAGTCCACCCCCATCTGTACCAATCCATAAATTACCCGCTTTGTCTTCCACCATCATCCTTATTGTATTACTATTCACACTGCTGTTCTTTCCATCTTCACGGGCAAAAAAATGTTCGAAACGTTGAGTCGCAGGATGGTAGAGATTGAGTCCGCCACCATTGGTTCCGATCCAAATATTTCTATCGCTATCCTCAAAAATTGTCCAGGCATTGTTATTGCTTAAACTCGAATTATTGTCAGGGTCATTCTTAAAATGCCTCCAGGTGTTTTTTAAGGGGTTGAATACCGTTAGTCCATCGCCCCAGGTACCTACCCAAATATTTCCTTCACTATCCGCGCAGGTATTCAACACATAATTACCACATATTGTTTTTGTGTTACCGTCCTCATGTTTGAAATGCGTAAACTTTTTTGAGACCGGGTCAAATAAATTGAGTCCACCACCATCTGTACCGATCCATATTTTCTTTTGGGTATCTTCTGCAATACTTAATACGTTATTGTGGCTAAGGCTATTGGGTGACGATGTATGTTTGTAATGGATGAATTTATTAAAGTCTTGATTAAATAAATTAACTCCCCCTGCAAAAGTGCCTATCCACATATTACCTTTGCGATCCTTATATGTTGTATAGACCGAGTTATTACTTAGGCTTTCTTTATCAATTTCATCGTGCTGGTAATTGTGAAAGGTTTCCGTTTGAGGGTTAAGGATGCTCAATCCTCCATTTTCAGTTCCGATCCATAAATTACGATCATTGTCTTCTCCAATAGAATACACAGCATTTGCAGGCAAGCTGTTCGTTACGGATTTATTATGTTGAAAGTGGCGAAAAGTTCTTTTCGCAGGGTTAAACAAGTTAAGTCCGCCACCATCGGTTCCAATCCACAACCGCTCATGACTATCCTCAAAAATGGTATATGCATTATCACTACTGATAGACGTTATATCGTGTTTGTTATATCGAAACTGTACAAATGTATTTGTGCAGCGATCTAAAAGATTCAAGCCACCTCCATATACAGCAACCCAAATATTTTTCTTACTGTCTTCATAAATATATTTAACCTGGTTATTGCTGAGTGAACTATGTATATTTTTATTATTGACGTACATTACCCGCTTGCCTGATACGGGATTGATCACTACTATCCCGGCATCCGCCGTTGCGATCCAGATATCCCCGCGACTATCAATGGTAATATGCTGCACCTGATTACTGGAGATACCATAATTCAGCTTACCACCTTTTGAATACCGTATAAATTTATCGGTAGTCCTGTTGTAACAATTAAGGCCATTGCTATTGGTAGCTACCCAAATATTACCCAGTTTATCTTCTGCAATGGCAGTAATAAAATTTCCGCTTAAACTGCTGCTATCATTAGCTCTATTCCGGTAGATCGTAAATTTATATCCATCATATTTATTCAATCCATCGCGGGTACCGAACCACATGAAGCCCCTGCTATCCTGCAATACGCACAATACGTTATTTTGGGAGAGGCCGTCATTAATATCAAGCTGTTCAAATTTTATGTTTTTTTGTTGTGCTGATGCAGTGAAAGATTGAAAAAACACAATCAAAATAAAAAGTTGGGCCCATAGGCGCAGCAAAATAGAACGTAACATACTTAGCGGGTACGTTACTAAACTAAAAGGCGGGGTCATCGTTATTTGTTTCAATGGATATTAGATGTACGAATTGTAACTAACTGCGATTAAGGGTAACGCGGGTTGGCAAAGGGTATTTCGATGACAACTAACTGCCTTATAAATTTAGGGGAATCTACTTATTGAAGGCAGGTAGAATGCTGTAGGTAAACGAAAGGAAAATAGGCATGGGTATTTATAAATAGGGCAATGGGTACTGATATGTGCCGAGAAGTTGGAATAAAATTTGAATGCGTTGAAAACGCCAAGCCTGTGCTAAAAAAGATTATTACTGTATAAACTTAGTAGTTATTTCAATGCCGCCGTATATGTTTTACTAATTTCTTCAACGCTCATTTTCTTTAGTGCGGGGTAATCACTGTCTTTAATTTTTCGCGAAAACACATAACCGGTACCATTCCATTTCCAGATGGGAAATTCAAAACCAGGGCCGCCTATTAATAAGTCGGGATATCCTTTGTTAGAAACAGCCAGCGCTTCGGGAGTTGTTCCCGGAAAACCTAAATGCTGAATATATTTACCGGCTGTATTCTTAATAAAAACAAGTACGGATGAACCAGTACCACCAGAAGTATAGGAATTACCAAAGGTTATAAAAATTTCTTCCTGTCCATCTTTATTAACGTCGGTCGGCATAACGAATACATCAAAAGGAAATTCTTTATTATCGTCTCCATCGGCAACAAATTGCTTACGATCCTTCGAGATTCTGAAATTAAGATCAATAAATAATTTATTTTTTTCAGCTACTGTACTATTACTTTTCGTGTTCTTAAAAAGAAGAGCGGCTCCTTCGGTAAGTGCAGGTTGGGCCTGTAATACTATTGTAATCGTTATAAGGAAGGAGGTGATAATTATTTTGAGCATAGAATAAAGTTTAGCGATAAGGATACAAAACTACAATAAAACTACTTTGCAGAGATGGACGGTTACTGAGAAAGCGTATTGACTATTAAATGAGGATAATAAAAAAAGTAAGGGGATTGGAGGAGGTAAGGACAGGAACGTTTAAAAGAAAGGATAGAAATGAAAAAAAGGGTTGATTAACCCTTTTTTTGATCCTGTTTTTAGCTTCAAACACAGTGCGGTAAAGGGTTTTAGCCAATCGTGTTGTGTAAGAACTAAGATACAAAACAATTTGAAAGCAAATCACAACGAAAAGATGCGCAGACAGACTATCTCGACGGTTGTGTAAGAACTAAGATACAAAACAATTTGAAAGCAAATCACAACCTGCGCAGCAATCCGAGAAAACCCAGATCGGTTGTGTAAGAACTAAGATACAAAACAATTTGAAAGCAAATCACAACTATGCCTGTTATATGGATTGACGAAGCTATGTTGTGTA
>JANNEK010000059.1:0-2824 GCA_031378605.1 Chitinophagaceae bacterium
CAGGGCCATCATCTGACGCGATAGTACAAACGCATAATCTTTATGAAGAAAATCCTGGTTCTGAAGGTTAATACGAAGAAAACCGTTTTTTGTATCCGACTCGTATTTTGTAAAATCCGTTTGATTTATTGAATAAGAAGGTGAAATATTAAAGTCTTTTGGTTCTACAAAAAATGAAAATGAATAAGGCTCATCCTGTATACATACTTGGGAACAGGCGCCTGACTTAAATAACAGGCGGTTATAATCATTAGTAACTATATTTATTCTTCCCTTACCCGAGGATGTCTTTTCTTTTTCCCATTTCCCTTTGTTCAGTAAGGAAAGATTAACTTCAAAATCACATTCATTTAGACCTGGGATCTCTTTTGAATTGTCATTGATGTCGGAGCAGTCATAAAAATTTTTACGAACTAAATATGCTCTGTAATATTCATTAAAGTTTTCTGGTTTATCTTTCCAGTTCAGGTTTATGCAGAGCTTAACCCATTTCTTTTGAAATATTTCCATGCTGCCAATATAAAAATTGGGACCAACCAGATTCTTGTTTCCAGTTCGGGGATTTATTGCATCAAAATCAATAATAGTAGGACGCGCTCCCCAGGGATAAACGGGCGCATTTACATCCTGTACGCTTTCGTCATTTTGTACAATAAAATTCTTTAATCCACATACCGTTACTTTTATTTCTGTTTTATTAGTTCCTGCTTCTTCGAGCGTTACATTTCTAAAAAAATGATAAAGGGAAATAAATTTTTCGTTCGAGGTGCTTTCTTCTAAAAGGCAGCAAGTATTCAGATTTTGTTGTTTATCAACGAGTATCCTAAAATTATCATCTGAAAATATATTTTTAATAAAGTCATTCAACTCTATTTTAACGAGTGGCTGGTTCGTATTAAAGTCTTCTTTTAATTTTTCTTTATCAAAAAAAGTAATTGCAGGTTTATCAGCTTTTACTATTGATTTGATTGTAATAGTGAAATTATTATCGGTACCCGTGAGCGCACTGAATACAACCGAATCGTCGGGGGTTTCAGGAGGAAAAATAATACTGGGCTCTACCCATTCCTTCTCCCCGCTAAATAAAATCTTAAGTGGGCGCTGAGGTTTAAAAAGTTGCTGAACGATTACTAATTCGGAGCCGATAAAATTTCCTTCAAACAATCCTTTTTCAATAGTTGCATCATAGTTTGTTTCTCCAGTTGGGCAATAGCATATCTTTTTATCTTTTCCTTTGAGTAATTTTAAAAGCTTCTCAATAACAATAGTACTAAACCCTTTTTTGATGGCTACTCCAATGAGGTCTTTGCTTACATAATAAAATTGTTTATTAATAATTGAAGAAACAACAGAATATAAATTTTTTGCATCCAGTATACTTGTTTCATCCTGATTACAAGGTGAAGTTGTGTTAATTGTATTGATTCCGGTTAGCGGATTTGTTTCTTCACAACAGTTATTTGTTCCTCTGGCTTTAACAGGGCGCTCCTTACAGTTATTAGTTAACCTGCAGGCCAATGTAATATCAATTGTTCGATGTCCTTCATTTAATAATAATACCGGGGACGCAAGTATAAAACCCATTCGTGCATTTGGGTAAGGCTTAATAAATTTCTGTTCCGGATCGGTATATTTACTATACTTGTTTCCAACAGTGGGCCAGTTTTTGGGATCACTATCCTTAAAATCAATTTTCTGTCCATCCGCTTTACGTGCATCGGGGGCTATATACACTCCTTCAATAAAACTATGATCATATGATGTTTGCTGATTCAGGAAGAGTGTTCTTACATCAGATACTATTGCTTTATTAACTACTATTTCATCATCTGAAGAAAAAATAATTTCGGCCTTATTCCTATCTTTCCCATCTTTCACCAGCAATCCTTTCTTCAATAGAAATTTATCAAGTTGATTTTGTATTTCAAAAACAATATGTGCTTTATCAGGAGATGTTTCTCTTGGTTTGAATTTCAAAACCTCCCTGTAAAAGTAATCAAGATGTTTTCGGGTATAGGTATTAAGATCTGACTGCAGGTACTGAAATAATTTTAAAAATGAAAACAACAAAGCAAGGTGGGGCGAATGGAGTTCTTTTAATTCTTCTTTTAAAGGAAAGAGACTTTGATCCATGCTTTTTTCAGCGGAAGCCGATAAAACAGCAATTATATTTAAAAAAGAAGGTAAAATGTTTAACACATCATTTCTTAGGGAAATTAAACGGCTTCGCTTTGTTTTGCCTCTTAATTGAAAATTATTATCTACTTCCTTTAAATCTTGTTCAGAAAGATTCCATACTTCATTGCTTTGCAGTTTTGAAAAATCAATTCGTTTTATTTTGTACCAACTGGCTGCAGTATTGGACAATCTGATAAAATCTTTTACCGGTTCCTTTAATTTGTCTTTGATTAATTGTTCAATAACGGTATCTATGGGAAGGCCAGTTTCTTTAAGTTGAAGCTGCCAGTCATTGATTCGATTGATAGAATAGTAATAAACAAAGTGCAACAATAACTGTAAACTCTGTTTGGATGGATGGTTATCGAAAAGTTTATTATACTTTTTAACTTTTCGGCTAACGGCATTGTTATCAAATTTTATAATTGTTGCAAGAGTGAATGGAATACTCTTTTTAAAAAATGGCAGCCAGTCGCGTTTTTTTTTATAGGTATTATAAAAATTAATATTACAGGATAAAATTAAAAAAAAATACAGCAAAATATTGAGTCAATCGAATATAGGTATAAAAAAAGTTCAATATACTAAAGGAAAGATTTTTTACATAATATTAGTTGGTGAATATAAAAGTATTAGTGAAGCTAGG
>JANNEK010000060.1:0-5176 GCA_031378605.1 Chitinophagaceae bacterium
AACAATTTTTTTCTATTAATTTCTAAATATAATATCAAAACATCGAACGGGAACAATGCTGAAACGGCCTGTAGGAGAAAGGATATATTTTTAAAAAATAAAGTATCAGGATAGGCAAAATAATTTTTCATACAATAGAAGAAAAGATGCCGAAGCAAATTACTTGTCGAATGCTTTTAATTTATAACAGCAAATGGTAATAAAAATTTCTACAGCTCCAAGGGTAACTATTCCATGTTAAGCTACTTATAATTCTTCTCAGTGTGCCCTATTTATTAATTTTAGTTTAATACCGCCATTTATGACGAAGCCTTCCGTGTGATTCCAAATATCGTCAAAGGTTGGATTAGTATAAGGTGGATTTACAACTGTTTTATACTTGCTTTGTCGCTGGTCAGTAAAATTTTCAAAGTTTATGAATATTGAAATATTTTTAAACGTCTTTTGAGCCATAAAGCCAAACTCCCAAAATGATGGCGTTTTAGTACCATTGTACAAATATTGCCTGCCCGTAAAATAACTTTCCAAACCAAATTTAAAATTATCTTCTTTCTCGTACATCAGCGTAAGATTTAATTTATTTTTTGGTAATAATGGTAAAAATTGGTTAGTAGCCAAATATGTTGCCTTTGCATTTATAAAAGTATACCCTGCAAAAAGTTTTAAATCTTTCTTATATATAAATTTAAGGTTTGATTCAATACCCTTACTCGTTATAGGTTTTGAAGAATTGGTGAAAAAATAATTACCTGAACTATTGGATTGCAAAACCAACGGATTATTAATGATGGTATAGAAAAACAGTTGATTAATGCTGAATGATAAATCTTCAAAAAGGGTAGTGTTAAAATTTATGTCTGCTGTACCGCCAATGCTTTTTTCAGCTGTTACATTATTTAACGATAAAACATTTTGATATTGCCTGCTTTCGGTTTGTTCCGTAAAAATAGTTGGAATTTTATATCCTAATCCACCACTGATTCTTGATGTAACTTTATCAGATAGTATAAACAATGAAGAAATTCTTGGCAATACAAAAGTTTGGTTTTTGTGATAGTTATTATTTTTGAAACTAACATTGTCAATCCTTAGCCCACTTTCAATTTTTACGTCGTCGGTAATATCCCAGGTGTCCTGATAATAGAATCCACTAGCCAATGATTGTGTGTTATGAGTGTTTGTGCTTTGTTGTTTAAACCTGTCAAACACCAGGTTTAAGCCTGCTATCACTGTGTGCTTGTGTTTAAAAAACAAAAACGACAAATCAGTAAAACTATTCCTATTTGCTCCTTCAAAATTATAATTTGGAATACTTATCGTTCTGTCGAAAATGCTAAAACTCTGCTTTAATTTAATACTGCTTTTTGTTGCAAATTTTTTATCAACTTCAAACGTGGTGATATTTCTGATAGTAGTGTTCTTTTCAAAATAAATATGAGTTGCAGTTGATTGGTGTTTTATTACTTCCATATCGCCCCCTGTATTTGTTCCTTTTGTAAAACTATTACCTATCATTAAAGTTGTTGATTGATTTAGAAAGTAAAAAAATCTTGGATGAACCGTGAAATTATTGCTTTTGGGTAACTCAGAAAAATCGTCTTTATCAACATCATATGCTTTTTGAAAATTAACCAATCCCAGAAATGAGTACCCAAACTTTCCTTCCTTTTGGGAAACATATCCGCCAACGTTGGTTTGTCCAATATTGGATTGATTTAAAATAAAATCGCCTTCAAAATTTTCATTGGGAGATTTGCTTATAAAATTCACAACACCCGCTATTGCGCCACCTCCATATAAAGTTGAAGCAGGCCCTTTAATTACTTCTACCTGCTTAAGGTCTAACGGTGGTATTTCTAATACACTCAATCCACTTGCAAAATTTCCAAAGTTTGGATATCCGTCTTTTAAAAGTTGAGTATACCTTCCATCCAGGCCTTGTACTCTTATACTTGCATTACCGCTTGTTGCAGATGTTTGCTGTACTTGTAAACCCGTACTTTCGTGAAGCAGCATAGAAATGTTTGCAGGACGCATATTATTCTTTTCGTCTAATTCTTCTCCGTTAATGGTTTCAACCCTGGTAGGTGTGTTTTTTATTGTTCGGCTGGTTCTTGTACTTTGAACAATTACTTCATCAAGTTCTTCCTCCTCAATTTCCATAAAAATTTCTATCGTGTCTGTATTTACCAATGGAAAACTAAAACTGTCTTTAATTGTTTTATAGCCAGTATAACTAAAAACTATTGTTTGTACTCCATCTGGAATATTTTTTAGTTCGGCAAAACCATTTCTATTGGTAGAAATAACCATTTTGTTTAATTGAAGATTGACGCCAATTAAAAGTTCTTTAGTGATTTTGTCTTTAGTAATTATTGAGAAGCTGTTTTGTGCGTTGGCAGTAACCATAAATAATGCTGCTAAAAGCAACGCAAATATTTTTTGCATTGATACTATTTGTTGAGGAAACTAAATAATTAAAATAAGTGGTGCATCAGCAACACAAAAATTTGGCAAGGCTTATCCTTGATAATAATTCATTAATTAAACTTAGGAGGCTGCCAGATATTGCCGAAGCAGTCGGAAGAAAGAGGGATGGTTGCGTAAAAAAATTGATTGTTTAGATTGTCGGTAGGTTTCGAAACCGCAACTTTCTCCAATTGAAAGTTGGGAACAAATATATGACCACAACAGGCACAACTGCAGAATGGACTGCATCCTTCATTTTCCTGGTTATGATCCTGTTGATCAGTTGAAGAACTGGGTATTGCTGTTTTAGTATTGATAATAGATTCATCGGTGTCCGTGCAAGGAAAGCAGGGCAATAGTAAAATATAAAAGGCAAATAGCAGCGTCAAAAATTTCACAATACAAATCTAGTGTTTTAATCGATTCGTCGCAAGTGGTTGAAGCAAGTGAATTTTCAAATAGGATCGATTAAGCATTGCTTACCTGAAAAATCTTCCTGCCATTTTAGATGTTTTTCGCTCAAGGGCTGTTTCCGAAAACCCTGATTCTTTCCCTGTGGAGAGCAATAGCGATTCTTCAAGGTCCTCATCCAGCAGACATACACCAGCCTGATTTCCTTTAAAACAATCATTGGTAAATTCGTCTATAATAAATGCCTTGATTTGCATAGTATCTTCTTGAACTAATTTCCAGTCAACTTAACTTATTTATTACTACAAGTAATTGAATAGGTGTATATACTATTAAAAGAAATATACTAGCTTTTATCAATACACTAAAATTAATAATGATCTAGCTATTCAGGTATTTGTTTGGAATGTTAGAAGATTTATAATCAATTTCATAAGCAGCTTTCATCAAAAGTGTAACGACCTGATAAATTTGTTCTTCAGTACGTTGAAACTGCCTGAGCAATCCCATCATTGCATAACTTATTGGGTTAACCGAAGGAATAAAGGTTTCCCATTCGTAGCCTTTTCCCCATATAAGTCCTTTTACAGTTATAAATAAGTCGGCCTTTTGCAGAATAAGGTAACTCAGCATATCGATACATGCATTTTGATGTTGATTGACCGTATGAAAAATAGGGGGGTGGCCTCCAAAACTATTTTCATCAAAGCCAGCTTTTGCATTAATATCAGCACCATATTTAACCAATATACCCGCGCAATTGAGGTGATTGTATTCTGCACAAATATGTAGCAATGTAACATCGTACAATGGAGTGAATGCACCCTTAAAACTATATTTTTTTAATACCAAATCTTTATCAGCTACCAAAAGAGCATCCAACGATTTTGCATCATCCAACAAAACCGCCAACAATACTTTATCGGAAAATTCCACGCCATGATCTACAAATACTTTAATGCATTCTTTAAATTGCCGACTGCGCAAATACATATCGATTAATTCATAGATCAGGGGTTTGCCATTAACGATTGCATTCGGATCAACACCATTCTTAAAACAGTCTCTGATTCCGCTTACAGAGTGTACTTCAAAATCATCAAGTATTTTTTTATAATAATCCATGGTATAAATTGGCTGATGAATACTTTTTAAAATTATGCAATTTTTAATACGGTATTTATCAAGTAATTCTTTGGGTTAAACTAAAGGACAATACCTGATTTTAGGGACTATTATTTTTTAGTTTTTTTGGAAGCAAGGTACTCATCCCTTATTTTTTTCAGATCTATTGTTGAGCAATCGAGAATGAGTTGCTTCACAATTGCAAGAGGTATGGCTGACTCTTCTGTAAAATTAATACAGCCCTTTTGAAAGTTTGCATTCGGAAGAAGGTTTTTATATTTTGAATAGAGCGTTGGTGAGCCGTAAATGGGTAGTACATGCAACGACATATAATTTTTAACGCTGGAGAGCGCATACTTAAACGTTCCGGGGGCATTATAAATAATCATTTCCTTCCCCATCATTGGCGATACGGATGCAATTACTGTTTTGTCAGCATCAATAATTAGTTCATGAATTTTCCTTAGCAAGTCCTGCCGCTCTGGAATTTGTTTGGAGATATAATTGGAGATTTGCATATTATTTATTTAGTAGTATTTAATCTCCACCGCCGCAACCGCCACAACTGCTGCAAGAACTTCCACAGGATGAACCACAGGAATTGGAAGCTTCACCACTGGATCCATCACTATTCTCGTCCACCTTTTTAACAAGCGGAGAAAAAGAAGGTATTAAAACATCCGTTCCCAATAAAAAATAACTCCATTGCCAATCGCCTTCTATTTGTTGGGTTGACAGAATTTCCGTTTTATATAAATTGGGGATGGTTACCCTGCTAATATGAGTAGTGAGTCGATAGAGGTAACCGATCATTAGAATGCTTAATACAATTACCGCAATTGAAATTTGGGTTAAAGGTTTATCTCGTAACACACCGGTCGCAATTCTGATAAGGCCTAACATCAATAAAACAGCCAATACACCAAAATTGATATAGAAAATGTATCCAAATTTTTTAGACTTATTAAAGTATTTTTTAAAAGCGTCCATACAATTGGCATGAGTAGTAAAAATAGGTTTTGTAACCAATCGCCTTAATAGTTTATTATAATATGTATTTCCCATTTCACTTAGTTCGGTGGTAATTTGAAGTTGTTCTTTGGATGCTGTTGCACCGTTTTTAACCAGTTCTACCGTAGTGTCTGTATTTATTTGTATTGCGTCTTTTTCT
>JANNEK010000085.1:0-7583 GCA_031378605.1 Chitinophagaceae bacterium
GTTTCCAAGGCGTTTAAACGGTACGATATAGTTTTTTTCACGAAGCATATGGGTATGCCTGCTTGAGGTTTCAGCATTACATTGTACTATATACGCACATTTTGTAATGAGACTATTGCTAAAAGCAATATAATAAAACTGCGAGGCTGGAAGCCTCGCAGGGCTACGGGTATAGCGGATATGAATCTCAAGAGCCGATTCTGATAATAATTTATTGTTAATGATTAACGAAACTATTCTAACTATAGATCAGGAATACCTGATAAGTTAATTTCCAGGTGCTGCTAAAAAGGCTAATCGATAACAGCACGGTTGGTCACACTTCCTGAATAGAAATTCGATCCCCCCTTTTTTTGCCTCAAGCAACAAGTCTAGATTGGCACTGTTACATACATTGAATAGTTAATTAAATGTGAATCAATTATTTATAAATAAATCCATAGGATGTTGGTAAAATGTTTATAGCTGATTTGGCAAAGAATAAAAAAATACTATCTTCAAGCGATTCAGAAAGCAATAACCTGACGAAAAGACCCATTTCAACTTAATGGCAAATTATTTGTTGTAATGGTTACGCCAGAACTTAAAGACTGGGGAAGCACTAAAAAAAGGAGAATATTATGGCATTCAAAAAAGAAGAAGTAGAGATCATTGAACCCAAAGACATATTTGTTGGAGATAAATCTGCGCCCGTAACTCTTATGGAGTTTGGTGACTATGAAAGCGAGGCTTGTGCAAAAGTAAATGAAGTCGTTAAAAAACTATTGGAAGAATATGAGGGGAAGATTAGGCTTAACTATCGCCATTTTCCGCAAACTCGCATTCACCAACGTAGCCTCAAAGCTGCCGAAGCGGCAGTTGGAGCAGCTCAGGAAGGTAAGTTTTGGGAAATGCACAATATCATTTTTGCTAATCGTCGCAACCTTGGTACAACCAGTTTAAAGTTGCATTCGAAAGAAGCCGGAGTAAATAATAAGAAATTTCTTGACGATCTTGTAAACGCTATTTACGGCTGGCATGTTCAGGCAGATATTCGCGAAGGTCTGGATAGAGGAGTGAAAGAAGTGCCCGCATTTTTTATTAATGAAGAGATGTTTACAGGCAAACCTACTTTTGAAAACCTGAGTGCAGCTATCGAACTTGCGTTGAAAAAGACGAAGAAAAAAACTGCCACAAAGCAAAGGGCCTGAATGTAAGAATAGCCTTGAAAATTTAGTATTTGAGTATACCGTATCTGCACTATTCTTTTGATCTGGCTTTGTTTTTACATTGTTCGAAAAATAGATAAAGAGTTAAGACTACTTTTTATAATGGAGCTTTCTTATATAAAGTAATAACCAAATTATAACCCGCCTATATCAGGTGGGTTCTTTATTTTTACAAGGTGAGTTGTATTCCAAAAATATTTCCTTGCATTTTCTGTTTTATTTCTTTGTTTTCTTGCAGTACTAACAGTCCCACTAATGAGTTTTCAAACCTTCTTCCGGCGTTTGTACAAGACAGTTTTTATTTAAACCCACAAAATATTTTTTCGAATGAAAAAGCTGCATTGGGACGTTACTTATTTTACGACAGAAGGCTTTCTGTAAACAATACAAAATCCTGTGCCAGTTGTCATGCACAGGAGTTTTCGTTTACAGATGGTTATAATCGCTCGATTGGCGCATTGGGAGACCTGCATCAACGAAATGCCAAACCCCTTTTCAATATTGTCTTCGAAAAATATCTTACAGCGGCCGATTCATCCATTCATTTTCCCGAGGAACAGATCAATCGCCCCATGTTTAATGAGCATCCCGTGGAAATGGGAATCAGCGGAAATGAGGAAGTAGTTTTGCTGCGAATAAAATCAGATAATTATTACCGGAAGCAGTTCGAAAAAATTTTTATTGAAGATAAGAACCCTGTCAACTTAAAAAACATTCAATCTTGCATCACTTCATTTGTAAAAACGATCCTCTCATTTTCCTCCCGCTACGATAATTATTTTTTTAGAAGAGACACCCTTGCATTGAGCAAATCACAACTGAATGGAATGAACCTTTTTTTTTCAACGAACCTGCATTGCAGTGCTTGTCATGGAGGAATTAACTTCAGTAATCCATTCATTAAAAATATAAAAGGACAGCCTGAGTTTTATTTTAATACAGGGCTTTATAATTTAGATAATAGAGGTGATTACCCGGCTTTTGATCGTGGATTGGCTGATGTAACAAAAAACCCGGCAGATATTGGAAAGTACAAAGTACCAACACTTCGCAACCTGGCTTTTACGGCCCCTTATTTTCATGATGGGAGCGCGGCTACCCTGGATGAAGTAATTCGTTTTTATGAGCAGGGGGGAAGAACTATCTTATCCGGAAGCTATAAAGGAGATGGAAGAAACAATCCCAATAAACATCCGTTCATTAAAGAATTCAAATTAAATTCGCAGGAACGAAAAGATCTGATTGATTTTTTAATGAGTCTTACGGATTCTTCTGTTTTAATTAATCCTTTATATGCTAACCCTTTTTCTGATGATGAAACGAAGAAGTAAAATTTTAAGAATAAGTTTTATAGTCATTTCCTGTTGTGAGATAGCTTGCCAAAATAATCAACATGCTGAAAATATCCATGCCAGTTATGATGCGGATGCACTTAACTCCATTCTTATTGCTGCAGACAGTCTCAATACTTTTCCTTTTTTGGAAGAAAGAGTTAATGATATTAAATCCGCATTAAAAAATCCGCGACCTGTGCTTTTATGTAAAGACAGTTTAAGTGATCAACAGTTGCTTGCGCAGATTATCGCCTTAAACGATTCAGCCTTTACGCAATTTCTCATTGATCCGTTTTCAAAGCAGCCCTATCGAAGTGAAGTATTCGGCATCTATCCAGCCCGGCAAAGCGATATGACCACCGTAAAACTAACCTATAATTTAGCATCAGTTTATAGGGTTGAAATGTATAACTATGCACTTAACATCAGTTCGATTGCATTGGTAGACTTGCAACATCAGAAAGTATTAGGGAGTTACTATTTGAGCAATTCTCAACCCGATATCCCATTGTATCTGAAAAAACTAGCCATTAAAATTGCAATTGAGTCGCCGGAACTCCAACTGTCGTTTGGGCTGAAGCCTCAGGAAAAAGATGCGTTAATGGCAAGTACTAAAACTTCACTTAACCGAACACGTTGTGAACGAAGCCGCCATTTATGTGTAGCGCCAACTTTTGTAAAAGGTGATAAAGCTCTTTGGGCGATTGTTGATTTAACTGATCATCGCCTTGTTGGTATTCGTTGGACGAATGTTGGTACTAGCGGCCCCGCCGGGCCAATGATAACGGAAAAACGTTTGCAGGACGATAAGATCACCTCCTGCTATTGCGAAGTGGAACAGGCATTAAATAAGTACGGATGGAATATGAATTATATGCTTACAAGTAGCGATGGTTTGAGAATTTCAAATGTGTCTTTCAACAATAATGAAGTGTTACGCAGTGTAAAATTGGTCGATTGGCATGTAAGCTATAGCGGTACAGATGGTTTTGGATATAGCGATGCTGTTGGTTGTCCATATTTCAGTCAGGCGGCTGTGATTGCATGGGAAATACCCAAAATTATTGAGTTAAGAGATGATCGAAAAAATAGTATTGGGTTCGTGCTCGAACAAACCTTTCGTAGTGAAGGATGGCCCACACCTTGCAATTACAATTACGTACAGAGGTACGAGTTTTATAAAGATGGAAAATTTCGGGTGTCGTGTGCAAGTATTGGCAGAGGTTGCGGAAATACAGGAACTTACCTGCCTGTATTTCGCATAGCCTTTTCCGGTAATCAAAATAATTTTTCCGAATGGAATCAAAATGCGTGGCAACCATGGGAAAAAGAACGATGGAACAGCCAAACTCCGTTGACGTCTTACACAGCAGAAGGGTATCAATACAAAATTGAAAATACACAGACAGGATATCTTATGGAGCCGGGAAGAGGACAATTCAATGATCAAGGAAGGGGTGATTTTAATTATGTGTATGTAACAAAACATACAAAAGATCGCGATGAAGGCGAAAACGATTTAGTAACCATTGGCCCATGTTGCAATATTGATTATCGCCAGGGCCCGGAAAAATTTATTGAACCGGCCCCTGAAAATATTCAGAATTCTTCGCTGGTAATTTGGTATGTAGCGCAATTAAGAAACGATGATCGCAAAGGATATGAATATTGCTGGGCAGAAAATGTTTTAGAAAAAGGGATTTGGAATACAAAATCGTTCCCTTGTTTTTGCGGACCTATGTTTATTCCCTTGAGTAAACCAGGAATTAAGCAATAACACCATGCAAAAAAAGTATTTAATATTTGTCGTTTCTGTGTTTCTTCTTAATTCATGCAAAGAGGAAATGGTGGATTTTTCGTCTAATAACTGTAAACAAAATCCCTTTTTTATACAATCAATGGGCTTTATTCCGGCCAATTCCTTTTTTTCTACTTCTGAAGAAAGAATAATGGGTTTGGTATTACACCAAAGTGATGAGGTTGGAAACCCGAACGCAAGAATAGTAAAATCGTTTCAACATCCCAGTTGGAGACTTGGAGGATGGTTGGCTCCCATACTTATTGATAACACGGGTGATATATATACTGCACCAGCACCGTTCATCAGTTTACTCGATAACCCTGTAGCCAATCAGAATACGATTTACCGGGTAGATAGTAAAACGGGCATCATGAACGTATTTATGAAGTTACCATTGGCAGATACAAATTCTATTCAAAACCCATTTGGTATTATTGGAATGGCTTTATTGTGTGAAACAAATACGCTGTTTGTATCCACACTTGCCGGTAGCGACCGGCAACATGAGCGTGGAGCAATTTATGCAATTGATATTCCTTCGAAAAAAATAATTGATAAGTTAAGCGGTATTGATGCAATGGGAATGGGAATAAGCTACGTTACCGGAAAACGGGAACTTTTTTTTGGAACTGGTAGAACCAGTGAAGTGTTTTCGGTTGTTCTGAATAAGAAGGGAGAGTTTTCTGGCTTAGCTCAAATGGTAATTTCTTTATCGGGCCTAGGCGCCAGCGGTGATGATAAGGTTCGTCGTATTCGTACCGATGCTCTTGGGAATTTAGAAATTCATGGTATTTCTTTTAATTATAACCTAATACCACAAAGGGAAAAAAAAGAAACGGTATACCACTTTTATTATGAAGTAGAAAGTAAAAAGTGGATGTTAAAGTAGACGGTAGTAAGATTTAGCAGGTCTCTATCCAGTTTTATTATCTATACCCAAAATTATAGTTCGAAAATCGGTTTTAAGCACAGGCTATTGACTATTTTACATCAATCTTTCTTTTTAAAGCCTGTTTTGTGCAATATTTTTGCGCAATTTGCGATAAGTGTTTATGCTTATGACATAAAATCCTAATACACTTATTTATCCAAAATAATATCTATGAAAAGATTTGAAAAAGCAATCCTTTGCTTTTTGATGGTTACTAGTGTAACCAACGCCAACTCCCAGATTTCAGGTACTGTATTTCTGGATATAAATAACAGTGGTACCAGAACCGTTGCTCCGGCAACTCCTTTTGAGCCAGGTATTTTTGGAACAATCGTAAAAGCTTTTAATGCTAATGGTATCTTGCTAGGCTCAACAACAACAAGTGCTTCTGGCGCCTATTCCCTTCCCGGCGTTACTTCATTTCCTGTTCGTTTAGAGTTTTCAACACCTGATAACCAGTTTTCCGGAAAAAGAATAACAGCAAGTGGATCTAATGTTCAATTCATTACTGCTACCACATCAATAGCAAATTATGCAGTAGGGTACAACACAATGTTTACTAACAATGCTAATCCTTATATAGCAACTAATGGCAGTACGAATGGTAATGCAGTTGCTAATGGTGCGGCAGAAGCGGGCTTACGCCAAAACTTATTTGTTCTTCCCTATACCTTTAACAATACATGGAAAACAGGTGCCAATTATCAGAATCAATGGTTAGGTTCGGTATTTGGTATTACCTATCAACGGGAAACCAGAACCCTGTTGATGGCAGCCTATTTAAAAAGACATGTGGGATTTGGGCCTGGAGGAATTGACGCTATTTATAAAACGGTAGTAAGTAATACAGGCGATGCTGCACAACCTTCTATATTATTAGAGTTGGCCAATGTTGGCATTAATGTAGGAACAGATCCACGTTCTGTGGCCTTACCAAATAATCCACTTACTCCTAACACAGATATCGGAGTTTTCGGTCAGATAGGAAAAAGAGGTATTGGTACTATTGATTTAGCAGAGAATGGTAAAGATTTATATATAACCAATCTGTTCGAAAATAAAATTCATCGAATTAATATTGGGATGCCTGTAAAAACTTCCTTTACAGCTTCTGATGTTACTGGTAATTGGACTGTTCCAGGACCAGGTCTGGCTGGTACAGAATGGCATATTATGGGAGTAAAATATTTTCAGGGTAAAATTTATGTAGGAGGTGTTAGTTCTATTCAACGTTCAACAGCACCAGTGGCGTCTGCAGCAGACTTAGCAGCCGATCAGGTAAACTTAAGAGGATATGTGTATCAGTTAGATCCGGTAACAGGAACTATAACAGAAGTTATGCAGTTTCCGTTTAATTATAGAAGAGGGTTTTCAAATAACGATTACCGCTATGAGTTTAAATGTAATTTTTGGAGAGCATGGCAAAATAATGGTGATGCAGATATCGTAAGAGGTGATTTTAATGTCGCCAACCAGGGTGCTATTAATCCTAACTCAAGCAACAGTACCGGTATTTACTATCCTCAACCAATGCTCGCAGATATTGAATTTGATGTGGATGGATCTATGATTTTGGGTATAAAAGACAGGTTTGGTGATCAGGTAGGATTCAATAATTTTCTTGAAGGTGTAAATGGAAATGTTGCAGCAGGTGCAGGCAGGTATTTCAGGGGCCTGAACTCGGGTGAAATATTACGAGCCGGTAAAAGTGGAGCTACTTTTTCAATCGAAAACAATGCATCGGTAACTACCAATGGCGTTACTACAACAACTACTGGTATTGATCCCAATGTACAACTTCTTACTGCTGGTACCTGGGCATTGGGTACGGGTAACCAATGGGGTTATAATACAGGGGCGGGACAAGGCATGGGCCCGGGTGGAAAATATTATTATTACAATCATTCATTTTCTGCCACTGGTGTACCCGTAGCAAATATTGCAGATGGTTCGGTAAGTACCATAAATGCACACTATGATAAGACAAACGGAAGCCTCGCATTAATGGCAGGTTATGATGAGATTATACACCCGGCAATGGATCCTGATGGAAGATCGTTTACAAGCGGACTGCTGCGTGCTGCGAATGCCGGTTCAGTTACCGGAACTAATGCAGGTAATATGACTGATCAACAGGAATTGATTCCTGGTTTTGGAAATCCTGGCCCAACAAACCCGGGCGATCCTTCTACCATGGGAAAAAGTAATGGATTGGGTGATGTTGAAATATTATCAGATGCGATGCCTATTGAAATTGGTAACCGTATCTGGAATGATACGAATGCAAATGGTATTCAGGATGCCAATGA
>JANNEK010000100.1:0-6105 GCA_031378605.1 Chitinophagaceae bacterium
GTAATAAATGGAAAAATAAAGTGATTTGAGGCTTATGGCCATTAACTATAGGCATTTAATCGCTCAATTTTTTTAAAAACAACGTTGCTTCCTGCTTCACCGTTGGATCATCCAACGAAAGACTTGGCAGTTTCAAAAGAGAATTCAGCATTTCGATTGCTTTGGCATCTTCGCCTTTACGATGATAACATTTTGCCAATTCCATATAGTTAATTAGAAGGCCGGGATTAAGTTGTTTGCTTTTTTCGTAGTTAGTGATCGCATCCTTCAAAGAAGCAGGCGGCAATGAACCATATGAAATTTTCACCAGCCATTTTTCTACTGTACTTAAATTACTTACTTCATAGTGCCATCTCCCCAGAATATGATAAGCTTTATAATATTGAGGATCGAGTTGGATACATTTTTCAGCAAAGCTTCTTATCCCCTTAACAGCATTAATTTTTTCTTCTCCCGATGAAATGATGGCCATTCTTCCCATTGCTAATGCCATTACAAAATTAGATTCGGTATTTGATGCATTTATATTCAATGCCTTTTTAGCATATAATTGAGCGGCCCTGTAGTAATTTTTCTGCTTTTCTTTTGAAGGTTGCCTTTTACCCAACAGGCTATACAATTCACTTACTTTACAAAGAGCCAAATAATTTGAAGGCTCAATTTTTAAAACTTCCAGGTATTTGAGTACTGCCTCATTATCCTTATAGGCTACTTCCAACTGCTTTGCTTCAGTAATTAATGTAGTAACATCCTGTGCAAAATTTTTTTCGGGCACAAGAATCAGAAGAAAAGCAATTAATATAGAATATCGTTTAATCATTAAACTTTTTATGCATCGTAATCCCAATTTTTCCTTCAAAATTTTCGACCGGTGCTTCCAACTTATAAATACTAATTGAAATTTCTCTTGTGTTGGAAAAATCATGCCGTATTTTTTTGATAATACTATCTGCTACTTTCTCCAGTAAAGGCGTTGAAATTTTCATTTTTTGCTTAACGATAGCAAAAATATCTGTATAGCTAATCGTCTCTTTAATATCTTCAAATCTTGAATTGCCCTCATCATAACTAACTTTTATAGTTAGCTCATAGTTACTGCCGGTTTTCTTTTCTCCATCAAAAATGCCATGAAACGCATGCATCCGAATATTTTGCAATTCTATTGAAATCATAACTTCAAATAAATGTTAAGCGACAAATTAAATAGAACTGCGGAATTGCCATATTATTTTTTCTTTCTCATTACACCAGTCCTTTCGCAGAAAGGTATCGCTCTGCATCCAGCGCAGCCATACAACCGCTACCTGCTGCTGTGACTGCCTGCCGGTAGATTTTATCCTGCACATCTCCCGATGCAAAAACGGCTTCTACATTGGTTCTTGAAGAACCAGGGGTTGTTATTATGTATCCTGCATTATCCATATCCAACCATCCTTTAAATATTTCTGAGTTGGGCTGATGACCAATAGCAACAAAAAAACCACTTACAGGAATCACCTGGGTTTCGCCATTTATTATATTCTTAATTCGAACAGCGTCTACTTTATGCTCTCCTAAAATTTCATCTGTTTCTGTATTCCAGTATATTTTTATATTGGATGTTTGCTGAACCCTTTCCTGCATTACTTTAGAAGCACGCATGGTTTCCCTGCGAATAAACATATGAACAGTAGTGCAAAGTTTCGATAAATACAATGCTTCTTCAGCAGCAGTATCTCCCGCACCTACAATAGCTACTTCTTTTCCTTTAAAGAAAAAACCATCACAAACGGCGCAGGCACTTACGCCAAATCCATTCAATCGTTGTTCGCTTTCCAGGCCTAACCATTTGGCAGAAGCGCCGGTTGAAACAATAACTGCATCTGCTTCAATTAATTTTTCTTCATCGATCCATACTTTTAAAGGATGACTAGAAAAATCTACTTTCGTTGCCAATCCATAGCGAATGTCTGCTCCCATGCGGGCCGCTTGTTTTTCAAAATGAATCATCATTTCAGGACCTTGAATCCCATCAGGATATCCCGGATAATTTTCGACCTCAGTAGTAATCGTTAGTTGACCTCCCGGCTGAAGACCCTGGTACAAAACCGGTTTCATATTTGCACGAGCTGCATAAAGCGCAGCCGTATATCCTGCCGGGCCCGATCCAATAATTAAACAATGTACTTTTTCACTAACCTTATTATCCATGTCAAAAAATTATGTAGTCAAAATTAAAAGTAATCCACTTACAAAACTGTCAGCAAATTGATTATCTTTTTTCATAAGCAGAAACCATTTTAGAATAATTAGCTGTGGTATTACCTGGGTATAATTAAAGAAAGATATTCTGCGGTATACCCTCCAAAATAGCCAAGACCTCCTCCTTTTATATTTGTAAGTACTTTGGTAGGAGTAGAAAACGGATTTCCAATACTTGCGTAACTGTATTCAATAGTTCGCCAAAAATCATAAGTAGCCTTATCAATATTACAATGTTTTATAATCACGGTATCTCCCCTGTCAAAAAGATTAAAGGTTTCTTCGTCAATAGGTTCATTGCGATTTACACCGCGGTCAATTTGTACGTTGTATTTTTTTCCATCAACAATCTGATCATCAAAAACAGAATTCCTTCCGGGCCAAAAAGGCTCCCGGTTTCTTTTTGTGAAATACCTGATATAATTTCCATAACCCGGAGGATCTGAGGCCCGACCCATTACTCTTACAAAACTACTATCCACATTACCCGGCGCTTTCTCCCACCACAACGAATCAATTTTTTTATCAAGGGCAGGTATAGTTGTAATTGCCGTAAACTCCTTTCCATCTGTAATTACTTTAAGAGAATAGGTTTTTGAAAATTCTCCAATAAAAGCATTCGACAAGTTGGTAGAATCTATGGAATAATAATAAAGGTTGTAACCGTTTACTCCCGGTACCAAATACTCTTTCAATTTATGAATGCGTGTACCATTGCTAATTTCTATGGTGGCATTTCTTATAAATGAATTAGCAAGTATTTCAGGAGAAATTTGATTGAAATAGTTTACACTTTTTGATAGTATTACCACAGGTGGCATTCCATTCTCAATAGTAGCTTCTACCACTACAAGTGGTGAAGCATTTTCCGGAGTAAACGAAATAGATTTTTCGCAAGATGAAAAAATACCAAAAATAGCAATACAAAATAAAACTTGCTTTACCATAGACTTTGCAAAATTAAGCTATCTATAATTTAATAACTATTTTCAAAACCAATTGATGCGTTATAAAAATTAGAAAATCCTTATAAAGAAAACGTTAGGGGAAATATGGGTGTAGAACTTTTGATGTTTAAATAAAATACCTAATCACTCCGTTTTCATTGCACATAAAAAAGCCCCGACTTCCGGTCGGGGCAGGTACATTAACCCAAGAAATTTTATCCTAAATAAGCTTTAAGTGCATTGCTATACCTTGCTTTCTGTAAACGTTTGATCGCTCTTTCTTTGATTTGACGGATTCGCTCTTTAGTCAAATCATATTTTTGACCAATTTGCTCAATGGTTACACCATTTTCTCCATCCAATCCAAAATAAGCGTTTACAATTTCTGCTTCGCGCGGACTTAATGATTTCAATACACGGCGTATTTCATTACGTAATGAATCCTTCATTACATTATCGTCTGTATCATCCGCACCTTCGAGTAAATCACCCATGGCTACATCTTCTGCTTCATGTACCGGAGCATCTAAACTTGTATGACGTGTATTACTTTGAAAAATATTATTAATTTCTGTTTCACTCATCTCTAATAACTCAGCCAACTCTTCTGTGGATGGTTCTCTTTCGTGCTCCTGCTCGAAAGCCATATAGGCCTTGTTTGCTTTATTATAAGTACCAATTTTATTTTGAGGTAAGCGCACTAATCGACCTTGCTCAGCCAAAGCCTGAAGAATCGATTGACGAATCCACCATACTGCATAAGAAATAAATTTGAAACCTTTTGTTTCATCAAAACGTTGTGCAGCTTTGATCAATCCAAGGTTACCCTCGTTAATCAAATCACTCAGGGATAAACCCTGGTGTTGGTATTGCTTTGCAACAGATACCACAAAACGAAGGTTTGCCTGTACTAATTTATCCAGGGCACGTTGATCGGCCATTTTAATTCGCTGTGCAAGAACAGTTTCTTCCTCGGGAGTAATCATCGAGATCTTTGAAATCTCCTGAAGATATTTTTCAACTGCCTGCGAATCGCGATTGGTAATCTGTGTAGCAATTTTAAGCTGTCTCATAGTAGTAATAAATATAAATGACTGTGACCAAATAATAGGGGTACAGGATCAACAATCATAAGACATACTATGTTCACGGGGAAGTTGCAAAGCCTTTGCAAACAGGCTGTTAATTAAGTCAAATTCATCCAGAACCGTATACAAATCTAAACATCATTTTTCAGAGTTCATAGCCCTCTGGAAAAACAGTGTAAAGAAAAATCTCAATAATCATCGGCTTTCACTTTGTTAATACTACCAGGTGTTATTATGTAACCCAACGCCAGCAAGGGTTTCAACATTTGTTGCGTCGCACTCTTGTACTCTATAACAATCCTGAACTTTTTTAAAATAAAATAAAAAATATTTTTGTAACTAATAAATTAGTTATAGATTCGTTCATTATAACTATAAACTTAGTTTTATGATGAAACCCTTAACCAAGGCGGAAGAGCAGCTAATGCAGGTACTTTGGAAACAGGAACAGGGCTTTTTAAAGGAAATCCTCGAACATTGCCCCGAACCAAGGCCTCATTCTAATACGGTAGCCACTATTTTGAAGATACTGGTTGAAAAAGGCTTTGTTGATTATGAAACCCAGGGACGTAATAATTTATACAGGGCGAGGATAAGCAAGGAAGACTATGGTAAAAAAAGTATCAATCAATTGGTGAAAGGATATTTTGAGGGTTCGCCAGCCAAATTGGTTTCTCAGTTTGTAAGCGACAATAAACTTTCTGTGGAAGAATTAGAAGCCCTGCTAAAACAAATCCGATCATCTAAAAATAATCAGCAATGATACTACTTCAATATATTGTCAAATTATTCCTTTGTTCGGGATTGCTATTTGGATATTATTGGTTATTCCTGCGAAACAAACAATTTCATCGGTACAACCGTTTTTATCTTTTGGCTACAGTATTAGTTTCGCTGGTTTTTCCTTTTATAAATATTCCATTGTTTATATCAAACACATCGTCTGAAACACCGGTTTTTATACAGGTCATACAAAGCGTAACTACCATAACTACACTAAAACATTCTTTTTCCCTTACCGAACTGTTTAATTGGCAGAATACCCTTCTTTTTATTTACGTTACGGGTATAGCCATCCTGTTTATTGCTTTAATAAAGTCGTTGTTATATATCCATCGGATACGGCTGCATTATACCGCTGAGAAATTGGATGATCTTAGCCTTTATCACACCAATGAGCAAGGCACCCCTTTTTCTTTTTTCAAATCAATTTTTTGGAACAAGCAGATTAGTTTCCGTAGCAGGGAAGGGCAACAAATATTCCGTCACGAACTTTTTCATGTGCGCCAGCAACATTCATTAGATAATTTATTCATTGAAGCTGCTACTTGTTTTGCATGGTTCAATCCACTCTTTTATTTAATAAAAAAAGAATTAAAGGCAATACATGAGTTTTTGGCCGACCAATATGCGGTGTCTGATAACGATCGCTATGCTTATGCAGAACTATTGGTGATGGAATCTATTCGCACGAAACAACACTCATTAACTCACCCATTTTTTAATACACAAATTAAACGACGTATAGCCATGATTACCCAATTCAAAAATAAAAAATACGGATATTGGAGCCGGGTAATGGCATTGCCGGTAGCCATACTGTTATTTTGTTCTTTCGTTATTACCATTAAAACAAAACTGAATGACAGAAAAGAAAATCCCTATACAGAAGTACAGCGGTCACTTATAAAAAATATACGTTACCCTGCCAAAGCCCTTGCAGAAAATAAGCAGGGAGAAATAATAGTGAGTTTTGTGATTACCAAAAACGGAAGCATCAGCAATACTTCCCTTTTAACGGAAGATTATTTTGGAATGGGTGATGAAGT
>JANNEK010000101.1:0-33936 GCA_031378605.1 Chitinophagaceae bacterium
GGTAATCACTTTTTCTCCAGGGTTCGCTGGGATCAATTCCCTGCTTACCATGCACGCTGTATAGTTTTTCAGCAAGTTCATAATAAGGTTCAATGGTATCGTAACCCAAGGGCCATGCAGGCGAAATACCACCTTCATGAGTAACCGCTTTAAAATCACTTTCCCTGAATCGAAACAACGCCGCCCCATACATTTTACTATTACCCCCCACGTTATAATGTATATAAGGTTTAAAGGGTTTATCATCCTGATCGTACCAGGTATCATTGGGCCGGTAGCGGCCGAGGGTTACCACTTCATGGGGATCCCAATTCTCCTTTTCCTTCGGAATGAAGCCACCTCTTTCCAGGATTAATATTTTCTTTCCGCTGGGTGCTAATTTATAAGCCATGGTACTGCCACCGCTGCCAGTACCAATAATGATGATATCGTAATGATTAGTCATAATGATGATTTCTTAAGCAAATTGAATTAATTCTGTAAAAAATGGTGTCGCTCAATTGACGAATAACCTTATTAAACATATAAAAGCTTTTTAGGATGGGATTAGTGATCATCTCCTCCGAAAAATCTCTTTCCGCAATAGAATCAGGAGAAATAATTCTATTACTAAGGAACTTATTTTCTACAGTTCGGTCATCTCTTCAATTGCCGGTATATTTTTTTCAGTCCGTGTAGTAGAAATATTATTATCGTGAATAACTCTCAGTATTTCCGCCACTCCCCATGCCTGGGCAAAACAACCCCTTGGATGATGAGGCGCATCCGCATCAGCTATTTCACTTACGGTTCCAATACCTCCTTCATTCAAATGATAAGCAAATGCATTTACAATTTTTTCAATGGTTGACCTTTTAGCTTTTACTTTTATTAATGAATCCACATAAGGACCCAATAACCAACTCCACACCGTACCCTGGTGATAAGATCCATCTCTTTGCAATGGCGAGCCGCCATATATGCCAGTATATCTTGAATCCTCCGGTGGTAAACTTCTTAATCCGACGGGCGTATATAATTTTTCCTCAATAACGTTTAAGATGAGTTTCGCTTTTTCATCATCAACTAATGCAAAAGGCAAACTGATTGCCAATAATTGATTAGGGCGCAACGAAGCATCAGGTTCATTGTTTTCATTAATAACATCATACAAGTAACTTCTTTTCTCAAACCAGAATAAATCATCAAAACGTTGCTTTGCTTTGCTGGCACTCAGTTCTACGAGTTCAGCATCTGATAGCTGGTTATTGATTCGTAAAAGCTCCGCAAATATTTTCAGGGCATTGTACCACAGTGCTTCAATTTCAACTGGCTTTCCCATTCGAGGTGTTACCACCCAATCACCAATTCGAGCATCCATCCAAGTTAGTTGCTGGCCGGTTTCACCTGCGAAAAGCAGTCCATCTTCATCAACATGAATATTATACCGTGTACCTTTAAAATGCCAGTCGATTATTTCTTTTAGTACGGGAAGTAATTTTTCTATAATAAATTCTTTGTCACCTGTAGCCTGTAAGTATTTATAAATAGCAATAAAGTACCAAAGTGTTCCGTCCACCGTATTGTATTCGGGCGGCTCGTTATTGTCCTGAAAACGATTTGGGAGCATCCCTCTACTAACATTGCGACTGAATTCTTCTAAAATCTTTTTGGCATCTTCATACCTGCCGGTACTTAAGCATAAACCAGGCAATGCAATCATTGTATCTCTTCCCCAATCGGTAAACCATGGATAACCAGCAATAATTGTTTTTAGGTTTTCTCCTCTCCTTACAATAAATTGATCTGCTGCCAGTGTTAGTAACTGATCAAGAGATCCATTGAAAGGTTTCGATAATAATTTATTTCTCCTTTCAGTTTCCGCGCGAACCAACTCAACAGCATTTCTTTCACTGGGATCATCAGTTGAAAGAATAATTTCAACGATATCTCCTTCTTTTAAGCGCAGCAAAAAATGCCCGGGATTATAAAGATCTTCTTCATATTCAAGGCCCCGGTATTTTTCAATTGCATAGTTAAATTTTAAGAACCAGTTTGGGTGATGATGATAGTCGCATCCAGGAATATTGATAAAAATAGTTGGAGCGCTTTCGTATAATGTTGCTTTTAATGTATTTTTTTCAAATTCAGTTTCACGATTTATGCTGTCGTTTGCCTGCATCATAGAATGATAACCGCGAACAGAAAGCAGTGGCAAAAGTTCCATTTCAAATGGTTGGGCCGCTTTTATAACATTATAAATAATAACCGTGGTATTTTCTCCATGAAGCATGGAAATTGTTTTTCGGATAACCAAGCCATCTACTTCATACATCCATTCCGGAAAAAATTCTTTACGAAAGCCTGTTAAATACTGATGGCCACATGGATGAATGGTATTATTTGGATATTGATTAACACCCAGCTCATAACGGTTTCCGTTTACAACAAGGGTTTCATCCAACTTAGCTACCAGGGCCGTTCTTTCCGTTGGCGGTTTGGTGGCAGCTACTAATAGTCCGTGATAACGTCGGGTATTACAACCAATGATTGAAGAAGATGACCAACCACCCAGGCCATTGGTCTCTATCCATTCATGTTGTATCGATTCTGTAAAATTATTCAGCTCCTTTTTATTTTTTATTAATTGCATCGGATAAAATTGATTGAATTACTTTGAACCTAACCATCACATTAGGCCGGGAATAATATTACTATTTTAGGTTTAGTATATCCGTTATTACTATTTTGTTTGCTCACTTAGACTTTGAATTAACTCCGTTACAACGCCCGTCCACCCGGTTTGATGTGATGCGCCAACACCTCTTGCAGTGTCACCATGAAAATATTCATAGAATAATATTAAATCCTTGAAATGAATATCGTCACGATAGATAGAATAATTGTCATTTGCCGGTCGATGACCATTAACATCTGGCATAAAACAGGAGACGAGTCGCTTTGCAATTTCATTAGAAACCTCTCCCAGTGTCATCTTTTTACCCGAGCCTGTCGGAAATTCTACTTCGCAATCATTTTGATAATAACTGCAATATTGCTTTAGTGCCTTTACAAGCAGGTAATTCATCGGCATCCACACAGGTCCGCGCCAGTTACTGTTCCCGCCAAACAACGAAGAAGTTCCTTCACCCGGTTGATAATCCAATCCAAAATTCTCTCCATCAATATTCACGGAATATCCCTGCTGATGTATTTTTGAAATGGACCGAATACCACCTTTACTTAGAAATTCATTTTCATCCAACAAAGGCTTCATTAATCGTTGCAAACGTTCTTTAGGAACAAGGGATAATAAAATATCATCATGCTCTTTTAAATCTTCAATAACTAAATACTGTCCATTATCGGAACGGTATTGTTGAAACCATTTTAATCTGCGATGAAACTCTGGAACTTTTTCCAATAACTCTTTCTTCAACACCAATACAGCAAACAAGGTAGAGAGACCCACGAGACTTCTTACTTTCAATGGAATATATCTTCCATCGGGCATTGAAAGCACATCATAAAAAAACTCTTCCTTTTCATCCCAGCTACCTGTCCAGTTTTCTCCAATGCGATTTAAACTTTCGGCGATATAAACAAAGTGTTCAAAAAACTTTGTGGTTACATCTTCGTAATTAGAATTGTGCTGCGCTAACTCTAAAGCCATTTCCAGCATATTCAAACTGTACATCGCCATCCAGCTTGTACCATCGGCTTGTTCTAATACACCACCCCCCGGAATTTGATTACTCCGATCGAATACACCAATATTATCCAATCCTAAAAAACCTCCTTCAAACACATTATTTCCTTTATGATCTTTTCGGTTAACCCACCAAGTGAAATTGATTAATAATTTTTGAAATGCTTTTTCCAAAAAATTTATATCGCCTTTCCCCGTTTTTTCTTTTTCCATTTTATATACCTGCAGGCAACTCCACGCATGAACGGGAGGATTTACATCACCAAAACTCCATTCGTAGGCGGGTAATTGTCCATTTGGATGCATATACCATTCCCTCAAAAACAAAATAAGTTGATCCTTTGCAAAAGCCGGATCGATCATCGACAAAGGCACACAATGAAAAGCAAGATCCCACGCCGCATACCAGGGATATTCCCATTTGTCGGGCATTGAAATGATATCTTCATTATTTAATGAATTCCAATGATGATTGCGACCAGTTTTTCTCGACTCGGGGGGAGCAGGTTGCCCCTTATCTCCATTGAGCCATTTTGGGATATCAATATTAAAATATTGTTTACTCCATAACATCCCCGCAAAGGCTTGCCGTTGTATGTTTTGTTGTTCTTTATCATCAACAGATATTATTTCTTTATAAAATTCATCTGTTTCATTGATCCGTTGTTCAAATAAAGAATCAAATTTTTTATTGAAAGGATTTTTAAGTGGGGGCTGTTTACCCAATCGCAATTTTATGGTTACTGAAGAAAGTGGAGGAATATTGAATTCATAAAACGGAGAGAATTTGGTGCCTTCTTTTTTTTCTTCCAGCCAATCGAATCGTTGCTGCTGAACGGCGGTATGAAAAGCATCTTTTACATAAGGAGAGGAGCCCGTTGATCCATATAATTTTTCTGTATTGGTTTCATTCTCTGTAAAAAGAGAACGGATTGGGTTTTCAAAGGAGAAATAGTAGTGTCCAAGTTCGGGATGATTCACCAAAACTGATCCATCATCCAAATAACTCATCGCTGGCTTTTCCATTAAACCAACACTCCAGAGGTTACGAAACCATAATGTGGGAAGTAAAGCGATGTACGCATTTTCACTTCCCCTGTTGTGAACCGTTATGCGAATGGCGAGCTCTTCAGTATCAACCTTTGCATATTCGGTAAATACATCAAAATACTTTCCGTCATCAAACAAACCGGTATCCAGTAGTTCGTACTCTTTTTCAAATTTATTCCGATTTCGATTTGTGTTCACCAAATCGCTATATGGATATTCTGCCTGAGGATACTTGTACAAATGCTTCATATAAGAATGGGTGGGCGAACTATCCAGGTAATAATATAGTTCCTTTACATCTTCACCATGATTACCTTCGCTTCCTGTTAATCCAAACATTCTTTCTTTCAGTATAGGATCCTTTCCATTCCATAAAGCAATAGCAAAACAAATTCGTTGCATATCATCACTAATACCGGCAATACCATCTTCGCCCCAACGATATACCTTTGACCGGGCATGGTCGTGCGGAAAAAAATCCCATGCTTCACCATGTTCACTGTAATCCTCCCGCACAGTACCCCATTGCCGTTCGCTTAGGTATGGGCCCCATTTTTTCCAAGCCCCCTCCCGACCTTCCCCAAAGGGTGAGGAGTTAGACGCATTCAATCTTCTTTGTTCAGCATTCATACCCCCATCCTCAAGAGGTGAGTACTGAAACTTATTATGCTTAATTATCATTTTATAATTATTGAAGTTTAGAGTTAAAGACTTATCGAAGCCCTCCCTTTGGGAGAGTTTGGGTGGGCCCCCTATCCATTATCTTCAAAACCGGGATACAGCGTCATTCCACCATCAACAAACAAAGTAGTTCCATTTACATAATCTGAATCATCACTGGCAAGCCAAACCGCTGCTCTTCCAATATCTTCAACCTGCCCAACTCTTTTCTGAGGTATCAGTTTAAGCAATTCCTGTAAATGAGCCTGCGTATCCCAGGCATCGTGATTAATAGGGGTTGCAATAGCACCGGGAGCAATACTGTTTATGCGAATATTTTTGGGTGCAAATTCCTGTGCAATTGTTTTCATCATCAGCATCACACCTCCTTTACTGGCTGCATAGTTCGCATGGCCTGCCCAGGGAATCACTTCATGCACACTACTCATACAAATAATTTTTCCAGCGCTTTTTGATTTGCCATTTACACCTCTCCGTAAAAATTCTTTGATAGCTTCTCTTGCACAAAGGAATTGACCCGTTAGGTTTACGGCCAATACAAAATTCCATTGATCCAATGTCATTTCTGTAAATGGGGCATCTTTTTGAAGCCCCGCATTGTTAATAAGGATATCAATCGTACCAAATTGATGAATAACATCGGCAAACATTTTAATTACTTCGTCTTCCTTGCTTACATCACATTTATAGCTAACCGAATAACCACCTGCTGCATTGATAGTATTCACTACTTTTTCCGCCATATCTTTTGCCTGAGCAATGGGATAATTAACAATAACCGTTGCCCCCGATTTTGCCAGTTCAATGGCACAACCCGCGCCAATACCGCTACTTGCACCTGTAATGATAGCCACCTGCCCTTTTAATTTTTGATCCATTTTTTATTTTATTTAGATAATTATTAATTAATGTTACTATAGAGATTAAATGCACCTTTATAAACCTGTTCGGATTTCAAGGTTTCCAATCCTGATTTTATTAAATACAATTCAAAGTCTGTTAATAACTCCTTGTAATAAAGATAGGCTTCTCCTGAGGAGGGAAACGGGTTATGCTTACAAGGCGAATTGATTCGATTGCAGTCGAGACTGCTCATATGATAAAAATGATCGGCACTCTGAAGCTTTCCCCAATAATCTAAGGTTTCTGAACAATTTGTTTTCTTTACTAAATTTTCGATACTATATACCTTTTGCAGAGAATTATGCTGCATTACATTTTCACTCCAGATACAATTTTCTTCCGTTTTGTTTTGCCATGATATGGTATGAGGAGAATCGAAAACATCCTTAGGATAACAGCTTTCAATAATATCGGCAGGTAATTTAAACGACCAATTTTTGTTTTCTAATATAGCACCCGGAAGATTTTTCAAAAAATCAAAAATGCCCGTGGTTGATTTCTTATGGATACCTATGGTTTCATAATCAAAATGAATATTTATGGCACAGGTAGCTGCATCATGGGCATGCATCCATTCTGCAAATTTTTCAGCGGTAAGCGGATGTTCATTCCAGTTTTTATCATCGAAGCGAAAAGCAATATCATCACTTAAACTACTGTTTCGAAGAAAAATGCTAAAATCTCCATTACCCGGTGCTGCATATAGTTGGTTATTCGTTCGTACATTTAAAATACTATCCAGTCCTTCACACAAGATGCCTTTATATCCTATTTCAGAAATAAAGCGGGCAAGATCATTTGAATAAACAAATTCGGTATTTCGAAATAATACAGGCGAACATTCAAATAATTCCTGCACCTTATTATGATGCATTTCTACCTGCCGCCTGAATTCCCTTTTGGAATGTAACCAGCTTAAAGAATTATAATAAGTCTCCGCCAAAAAATCAACACAGTTTGTATTCACTAATTCCTGGAAAGAATTAATAACATCCGGCCTATACAGTTGAAGTAATTCCATGGCTGTACCACTGATCGAAAAAACGAGTTTAAAATTTCCTTTATATTGTTTTATTAATGATAACAGTAATTTATTTGCCGGCAAATAGCATTCATCGGATAGTTTATTTACAAGTAGGCTATCCTCTGCATTTTCCATACAATGGCTGGAGCGATGTTTATGGCATTTCACAAAAGGTTGTAACCTATAAGGAATATGTATTCGAAAATATAAGCAGAGTGATGGCATTCCTTTCTATTTTATTATTCTAAAAAAGTGATGTAGCTATTGAAGGAATGGTGATTAATTCCAGTTCATAGGAAAGTTGAGTTCAATCCGTTTACGGTCATAAAACAACACCCCCGACTGGCGTAATTCATTCAATAATACGTTTACACTTTGACGACTGGTAGATATCACATTAGCAATATCTGTATGGGTTAAATAATTATTCAAAATAATTTTATCACCTACTTTGCTGCCATCTGTTTGTGCCCAATTCTTTATGAAGCGAATCAGCCGGGATTTTGCGTCACAAAAAACCAAATCTGCATGGCGATGTTCCAGCCGGCGTAATTTTCCATTTACCATCATTGCATAAGCAATTGCCATCATCGGAATTTCCTGGAGAAGTTTTTTAAAATCGCCTGTTGCAAATACGCATACTACCGTATTTGCAGTAAGGGCTTCTGCATACTCATCTCTTGATGGGTGCCCATCCATACTCAGATCACCAAATATATCAGGCGCGGTAATAATATCTTTTATCAATTCGTTTTCACTATTATTAAATTCCGCCAGTTTAATTTTTCCTTTTACCAGCAGATAGATTTTTGTGAATTCACCATCGCCATAACTCAGGTTCTCTCCCCGGCAAACCGTTCTCACTTTCATCATCGAAGCAGCTTCTAAAATCTTATGCTCGCTTATATTCGTAAACAAGGGATGAGATTGTAAGTATGCATAATTTATTTCCGTAGTCATTGTGATTGGTTTTATGTGTGGTTTAAAATATTAGTTAGCTGTTTCGTGTATTGTTTTATAAAGCATTGTTTTTAGATCATTCCCCGTTATTAACAACTCAGCATTGGCAGGCTGGTAACCTTTTTTTGGGAAATAAATGAAGGGCATTCGCAACAAGTCGGGAACATATGAAATCAAATCATTAAATTCTATACTCGAAAGGGGCTGAAATGACCCGAATTTTTTCTTATAATAATTGCTGATTTTATTGCTCATGATTTCTTGTTTTAATAATTGATAAACGAGTTGTTCATTTGTCGTCCATTTTTGCCAGTGCATTTTCAATTTTGTTAATTAGCCCATTTTTAGAAATAAGTCCTATAGTATGATCAATAATTATTCCTTTACTAAAAAATAAAATAGTTGGCAATTCAATAATTCCATATTCTTCCTGTACTCCCTTTTCCACTTCTACATCGATGGTAAAAAAATTAACTAACCCTTTATAAGTCAGCGCCAGTTTATTAAATACCGGCTCAAGAATTTGACAGGCTCCACTCCATTCGGTTTTAAATTTTACTAACGAAAGACCCTCTTTTTCAACCATACTATTATTGATTTCAACTCTTGTAATACTCACGCTCATAAATTGAATTTTATTACTACTGTTCCTATAATCCAACCAGCGTGCCAACCTATTTCAACTGTATTCCATATGTCCTGAAACCCTTTACTGTATTGATTGTAATAATTTTCATTGAATAAATTTTATTTATGCAACAAGTCAGATTTTTCCCAAGATGATGGGAGACTCCCAAAAGGTTGGGACTTTCGCTTTTATCTCCCAACGTTAGTTCTGGAAGTACACCATCGGGGCCAGTGTCGCGGATGAACTTAAAGTCTTCACGGCAGTTACATGCCACGCCCGACTGTTTTAAAATAGCTCTTGCGACTGGGTAAGTTTTATAAAAAAATTTATGCGTGGGAATTCATCAGCTGCCATTAACTTAATCATAGAAGGTTAATCATGGAAACAATTTAACTTGAATAACGTCCAACAATTTTCTTCGATGGCCCTGGTAAATTTTTTTTCGATCCGGAATATTCAACAATTTGATCCCTCCCATTCGTTAAGAATACGTTCAAATTGCTTTTATTATTCTTTCAACGCTGATACCAGTATTGTAAACAAATTCAATTGAAGCAATACTTAATCGAAAAAATATAATAGCCATCCGTTTGCTCAAACACCCAAACACTTTTATTTTTTTATTTTATAGTAATTTACAATGGTTTAAATAAGTTTTTAATGATTATTAACGATCAATTTTATTCTATGTCTCCCAACTGACTTTTCCCCCTCAAACCAATCGATATATTTGAACCATGGCTAAAAGAATTAAAAGTCAACTGAAAATAATTGCAATTATTATACCTGTTCTTTTTTCTATCAGCTATTCAATAACCGCTGTTAAAAAAATTATACCTGCTGATGAGAAAAAGAGTTTTGTATTACTCGAATTATTTACTTCAGAGGGATGTTCAAGTTGTCCGGCTGCAGATGAAGCAGTTGCATCTCTCGCCGTCAAGTACAAGGGACAACTATTCGTACTCGGTTTTCATGTTGATTATTGGAACAAACTTGGCTGGAAAGATGTGTATAGTAATCTGGATTATAGTGAAAGGCAAAGAGATTATGCAACTGCGTTTTCATTAAACAGTATTTATACTCCCCAGGTTGTAGTCAATGGGCACAAAGAATTCGTTGGATCATCTAAAAAACTTATTGAAGAAACAATTGCAACAGAACTCAGGAAGCCACTATCCTATATAATAAAACTCACTGCCCAAGTCACAAAAGATCGAATGATCGAATTAAGTTATAATACCACTGATACAGATGCTACCGATAATTTAAATATAGCGTTGATACAATTACAAGCTACTACAAGTGTTAAGCGGGGAGAAAATAGTGGTAAGGTACTTGGGCATATAAATATTGTAAGAAGTTTTAAGACCATCGAACCAGGAGGGATACAAACAGGTAAATTAATATTTACACTACCCGCTAACTTATCCGTTAATCAATGTAAGTTGATTGCCTTTACACAGAATAAAAACAATAAGTTCATCACAGGCATAACTGAAGCGTCTGTTTTGCCGTAATGGTTTTATTGAGAAAAGTTTTTATTCGTTATTATTTCTCTCTCACAATTCCTAGTTTTTTCATTTTTGCTTCTAGTGTAGTTGCATTTATGCCAAGCACTTTTGCGGCTCCTTTATCGCCGCTTACTTTCCAATTTGTTTGTGCAAGTATAGAAAGAATATGACTCTTCTCCACCTCTTCTAATTTTTCCAACGTACTCTTTCCTAAAGAAGTACTCTTTTTTGCAGGAACCCACTCTCCCATCTCCAACGTATTCCCTTTTGTGAGAATCAATGCCCGTTCAATCAAATTTTCTAATTCACGAATATTACCTGGCCAATTGTATTTCTCCAATGCTTCAATAAGACCTGGCTCCAACGAAAGAATTTTTTTACCCATCTTTGCTTCATGTTTACGAATAAAGTGCATTACAAGCAATGGGATATCTTCTTTTCTTTCGCGTAATGGTGGTGTTTGTATCGGAAATACATTTAACCTATAATATAGGTCCTCGCGGAATTCCTTCTTCTCAATTGCCAGTTCTAAATTTCGGTTAGTTGCTGCAATTACCCGAACATTTACTTTCAATGTTTTTGGATTACCCAATCGCTCAAATTCACCTTCTTGTAATACACGAAGTAATTTTGATTGCAACTCGATTGGTAATTCACCGATCTCATCTAAAAACACAGTGCCTCCATCAGCCAATTCAAATCTGCCAATCTTCCTTTCCATCGCTCCGGTGAAGGCTCCTTTCTCATGTCCAAATAATTCACTTTCGATGAGGTTGGCAGGAAGTGTGGCGCAGTTTACTTTTACCAAAGGGCGTTTATTGCGATGACTGATGTTATGAACTGCTCTTGCAATCAATTCTTTTCCCGTTCCAGATTCACCTAGTATTAAAACTGTTGCATCCGTCGCAGAAACTTGTTCTATTTGCTGTAAGATTTTTTTGAAGTTTTTGCTTTTGCTAATAATTTCTTCAAAGTTATAGGTCAGTTTTATTTCTTCCTGTAAATACTGATTCTGTGCTTTTAATTTGTTTTGTTCCTGCTCCATCAATACCCGATCAGTGATATCTACAAACATTGTCCTGGTAAACTGCCCTCCCGGATCGGGATTTGACCACCATTGAATCCAAATCGGTTGTCCGTTATCTTTACGCCGAAGCTCCAGTACTACACCGCTAGTATCGGTACCTCGTCCTACCGATGCAAATGCATCCTCTAATCTTTTTCTTGCTTCTGGTGTATCTGGCGCTAACGATTTTCCGTAAGTAAATGGAACTTCATCGGGCCTAAGTCCTAATATTCTCAGCGCTGCACGGTTAGCCCTAATAAACTTGGAATCGAGTCCTTCATGCACATAGGCAATTGGCGCTTCTTCAAATAGATCTCGATAACGTTGATCACTTGCCTCCAGGTTAATGCTTAGCACTTTATTTGCCGCCTCTAATTGCTTTAATGCATCTAATCGGTCTAATTCTGCTCCCGCACGTGAAGCAAATATGTTGAGGATATATGTTTGGTTTTGCTCCTTTTTCATTGGCACTGTATCCAGGGCCGCAATATGCCCCAATACCTTTCCGGTTGCAGGACTAACAATAGGCACTGCGACATACGATTGAATTCCTTTTTCCTTGGGAAATCTTTTTTCTAATTCATTCGCGCAAAAATAATCATTGCCCTTCATGACTATTTCGCATGGAGTTCCTGCCAGGTCATACTCAATATTTTCAAGTAGCGCTTTATTTTCAGAATAAGATATAGTTCTTACTCGTGTTTTATTTTCGTTTGTACATTCGGTTACTAATGCATACCGAACATGTAAGGTGCTGGTTATAACCTTAGCCAACTCATGGAAATATTCAACACCGGTTAGGCTTGATGTTGCTTCAGAAATAACTCTTAACAATTCCTCTTCCATTCTTCTATTTTTTGGTGTTACGATCTATTGAGCCTGGATATTTTTTCCTTCACATCCAATATTATGGTTTGAGGATCACGGGCAAGAAAATATATACTATTCGAATTAATGATCTGTACATTTTGCGGGCTGATAGCGATTCCCAATCGTTTTATTAATGCATTCAAATGAAGTTCAAATTACCAATAAACAAGAAAAAATTCAAACTAAATAAGTTTAACAAGGACATTAGCTATTAGCACAGCATCATCATTTTTATTTCACCAAATCAAAATCTGCAGAAAAAGCATTCATTTCATTATTAGTCAACTTGCTCCCCGAATGAATTACTACCCGGTATCGAAACGTTACAGACTCTTTGGCCTTCAATGAAAAATTAAGTTCTTCTTTTCCATTACTAAATATTTTTCTTCCCAAGGGATTTACCGAAAACAATCCATATCCCCTGGCATGCCAATAAGCCGGGTATCCAATATTTTTTGGATGATCAATGATACCAATCGTAATATCTGTATTATCTTTTCTACCGGTCAGCATCACCCATTTTCCTTTAGTACCCCAAACTGAATCTCCCTTCAACCCATTGCTGCTATAATACATGCCACTACCTACTGAATTCATTACCGTAGTACTATTTCCCTTATCATCTAAATAGGTGGATGGTTCTTTGGCTGTAAGCTCTAATTCGCTCGCTACCCTTATCGCAAAAAAGCCATCCTTAACATCTTTAAACAATACAGCCGTATCTGTGGCTGTTAAGGTAGTAAAGCGATCGATAATAAAATTGGTACCCTTTACCCTAAAATAGTAAACAGTCTTCTCCCTAAGCACTGTTCGATTACCTGGCTCTACCCAACTCGCTTCTGTGGTTAATGAAGCGCGATTGCCGCTGCTATTTTTTTGAACTATTTTTTTATGAATAATGGTTCCATAGAGATTTCTTTTTTCGACCGGAATAGCAGTTGAATTATTCCAGTAGTCTAAGCCATTTACCGATTCGTAATTCAACCACATGCCGGTATGATGAGGATGGTCGGTTTGATCGCCAGGTCTCGGAGCAATTGGATACCCACGGGTAACGGTAACTCCTTCTATCGTATTTACCGGAAATAAGATTGGCTTCCGAATAGAATCATAATAGCAATAAGAAGTTAGCAATTTATTATTAAAAAGAATATCCACCTGCTTCTGATTCTTTTTTTCAATGATAACAAATCCCTTGCCTCCCTGACCATATACAGGAACATTCAAACAAACAACCAGAAGAACAATTACAATTTTATTCATTTCACCCAAAAATTAATATTTGAATACTTTACCATTAGCCATCACTTCCTGCGTTTTTTCATCAAAGGTTACTTTCGCACCGGTATGAACGGCAGCATTTGTCATGATGGTAGCTATCGAATGACAATACCCAGCCTCTACCGGTGCATTGGTTTGTTTACGACTTCGTACACATTCCATAAAATTACGCATATGGCTACTTGTTAACCGGTCGGAGC
Source organism: Chitinophagaceae bacterium (assembly GCA_031378605.1). Classification (GTDB taxonomy): domain Bacteria; phylum Bacteroidota; class Bacteroidia; order Chitinophagales; family Chitinophagaceae; genus Endoryza. Next base: position 13,863 of record JANNEK010000101.1, read on the forward strand.
CTGTATTCGCAGATGCCACTACTTTTTCTGTGTTTTCAACAAGTTTTTGACTAGGCAATAAATTCGGCTTCATATTCATGGCGCTGGCATGGTTTTCCCTGAGTCCACCATTGGGCGAAATAGTATTGGTATTTAAATTCAGTTCACCACCATTCGAATAGTAAATCTCCGCAGGGTTTTCATCGCCGTTATGCATACGCGAAGAAAACATCACTTGAAATCCTGATGTTACATCATCGCCAGGACCATACTCAAAAACCGCCGCTGTGGTATCCCAGTTTTTTCTTCCATCTTTCCACATATATATGCCACCGTTAGCTACTACGCTACGCGGATGCTTCAACCCACTAAACCAATGGACGGTATCTATTTGATGGCTCATCCATTGACCCGGCATGCCTGATGAATAAGGCCAAAACAAACGAAACTCTAAATATTTGCGTGGATCCCATTTTTCAAAGGGCCGATTCATAAGGAAACGCGTCCAATCGGTATCCGCTTCTTTGCATTTTTCTACAAGTGCAGGTCTTCGCCAACGGCCGGGCTGATTTACATTCCATGTTAATTCAACCATGGTAATCGGCCCAAACTTTCCGGATTGTACAAATTCTGCCGCTGTTGTATAATTACCACCACTTCTTCTTTGCGACCCAATTTGTACAATTCGATTGCTTGCCTTAATTATTTTAAAAGCTGCTCTGTTATCTTCCATTGTTTCTGCGAATGGTTTTTCGCAATAAGCATCTTTACCTTCCTTCACCGCTTCCATTGCATGTAAGGCATGTTGAAAATCGGCCGTGCTGATAATAACCGCATCCAATTCTTTAAGCCTGTACAATTCATCATTATTCAGACAGGTTTTTATTTCATGATTCATTTTCTCTTTCAATACAGCCTGCCCTTCCTCTCTGCGCATTTTCCAAATATCACTTACCGCCACAATATCAAAATTCAATTCCTTCTGATGATCTAAAAATGCAGGCAGTAAAGAAGATCGGAAACGGTCGGAAAAGCCTACAACGCCTACGTTTACACGATCATTGGCACCGATGATTCTTGCATAACTTTTTGCGCTAAACCCGAGAGAAGCCGAATAAAGTGCGGCTGATGCTTTAGCCGATTGCTTGATGAAAATGCGGCGTGATGAAGACATGATCTTAAATTTATGATTGTTTATTAAAGCTCATTAATGTTATCCTTTTCTCTGCTACAGCAAGCACTGATGCACGCATTCACTATTCACAATTCCCGAATCTTTATACTCCTAAAAGCAACCTCATCTCCATGATCCTGTAATAATATATGTCCTTTGTGTGCCTCACCAAAATTCTTCCAGATTACATATTTACTGATGGCTACCAGATCGCGAAACTGTTTAGACCCGCGTATATATTCTAATACTTTAACTCCATTTAAATAATGCTCTACTTTATCGTTTGGATATACTACAATTCGTCCCCAGTTCCATTGACCGGTTGGTCGTAAAAAACGTTTTTGCTTTTCTGCCTTTATTAAATCATATAACGAAGCGAGGGTACGATTTCCGGCAATTCCCAACTTTGCATCAGGATGCAAACTATCATCCAAAATCTGGTACTCTAATCCAATGGCCGATCCTTTACTATCTTCCGCCAGTGTAACAAAATATTTTACACCGCTATTGGCACCCTTTGATAAAGCGAACTCAAAAGATAAATCAAAAGAAGTGTATTGCTCCTTCGATACAATATCTCCTCCATTGGCAGATTCGCCTCCCGTGGCTTTTTCAACTGATAAAACTCCATTGAAAATTCTCCAACCTTTTTCCGGAAAAATATTGGACCGCGCACTTCGCCAGCCATTGGTGGATCTTCCATCAAATAATAATTTCCAACCCGTTTCCTTTTCATAGGATGTTAAATTATTTGGTATAAAATTAACTACATAAATATTTGGCGGGAACGGAAGAGCAACCAGTCCGCTTGTTTTAATCCGAATATTCTTAAATGAAACTTTTTTCCCTGCATGATCTGCTGAACTTATTCCATGTACCTGCAATCCAATGAATCCTTTGGCATCAATAGTATCCACCACATATGCGGCAGCTATGCCATTCACCCATGTTTTCATTTCATTGCCAATACATTCAATCCTAAAATGATTGTATACATCTTTATTAAATGCATATTGCGCCGAAGCATTTAACTGAAGGGGGTACAACCAATCTCTTCTGCCTTCATCATATATTCCACCTGTCCATCGCCGTGAGGTAGGGTCTACTTCACATTGACGACCATATACTTTACCTTTTCCATTATTGGCAGTTGGTTCAACATGACTACGGGTTTGTATCCCCCCATTACCTTCATTGTCTTCTAAATAAACATCCAGCTCCAAAATAAAATCTCCATACTCTTTTTCCGTTACCAAAAATGTATTGCCGGAATTAAGTACCGTTTTTCCAACGATAGCGCCGTTTTCTACAGTGAATTCCGCGTCGCCGGCAAGGCGTTTCCAACCCTTTAAATCTTTGCCATTGAACAGCCATTGCCATCCATTGGGTGATCGTTGACCAAAAGTTGTTTTGATACACACAAAAGAGAAAATAAATAGCAGGGTAGTTCTGTATAGTTGCATTTATAGGTTCTTTTAAAGAATAACAATTTAGAACAAAAATGGGAGGGATTAAAGCTTTTTTATAGCTGGAAAAAACAACATCAATTTTGACCTCACCGAATCTTACTATGGTCTTTGAGATAAACCTTTTTTAAACAATGAATAAAATTTAGTCCTCCCTCCTTATGCATCCATTAAAGTAGTAACTTTTGCCCCGAAACTACTAACCATTGCTATGAAGCTATTTAATTATGGGGCAGATAAGATGACTGTTCCTATTGCGCTCGCGATTTCAAACAAAAACATAAAGGCAGTACTTTCTAAATCAACGATCGAAAAGATAAAGATTAGCGAGCAATATGTACAGAAAATTGTAGCAACTAATAAAACGGTATACGGTGTAAATACCGGCTTCGGAATTTTAGCCAATACCCCCATTTCCGTCGAAGATACTGCCACCCTTCAATACAAAATTTTACAAAGTCATAGCGTAGGTGTTGGCGATCCAATACCTATTGAAGTGGCCAGACTAATGTTAATTACAAAGGTGCATTCCCTCGCCCAAGGCTATAGCGGAATTCAGTTAAGTACGCTTGAGCGAATTATCTGGCATATTGAAAATGATATTATACCGGTTGTACCAGAAAAGGGAAGTGTAGGTGCAAGCGGTGATCTGGCGCCGTTAGCACATTTGTTTTTGCCTCTTATCGGACTTGGAAAACTATGGTACAAAAATGAAATAAGCGAAACAAAAACTGTTTTTCAAAAATTAGGTATAGCCGCCATTCAGCTTGGCCCAAAAGAAGGACTGGCATTAATAAACGGAACGCAGTTTATTTTATCGTTTGCTATAAAAGCAGTGCAGCGCATGCACAATTGTTTGGAGGCTGCCGATATTATTGGCGCGATGACACTGGAATCATTGACTGGCACCAACGCTCCTTTTGACGAACGGCTACATAATCTACGGCCATTTGAAGGAACCAAACTGGTAGCGCAGCGACTGCGATTATTATTAAAGGGTTCAGCCATTATGCAAAGCCATGTGGATTGCGGCCGCGTGCAAGATCCGTATAGTTTACGATGTATGCCCCAGGTGCATGGTGCCAGCAGAAATGCATGGTTGCATTTAAAAGAATTAACTGAAATAGAATTGAATTCTGTAACCGACAATCCTATTATTTTAGGTGCCGATGATACTATCAGCGGTGGAAATTTTCACGGACAGCCATTGGCATTACCGTTAGACTATGTCTGTTTCGCTGCTTCAGAAATCGGGAATATCAGCGACCGCCGTTGTTATTTGTTATTAGAAGGAAAGTGGGGATTGCCGATGTTATTAATGAAAGATGTAGGGCTGAACAGCGGTTTTATGATTCCCCAATACACTACGGCCGCCCTGGTAACCGAAAATAAAACACTATGCTTTCCGGCAAGTGCAGATAGTATCCCCACTTCACTAGGGCAAGAAGATCATGTAAGTATGGGAAGTATCAGTGCAAGAAAAGTGAATAAGGTATTGGAAAATTTAGAATTTATTTTAGCGATCGAATTGTTAAGTGCCTGCCAGGCCATTGAATTTCGACGTCCGTTAAAAAGCAGTACATTATTAGAATTTGCGCATGACTATGTACGGGAGCATGTTGGCTTCGCCAGCGAAGACCGGGTTTTTGCAGATGATATCAATAAAGTAGCCGGGATACTCAAAGATTTTAGTTTTGTAGAAAAGGTAAATGCGTTTGCAGATTCGGAAAAAATTGATTTAAACAACGGATATCGTTCTTTTATGAATTAACCGCAGAGAACGGGAGCGTTAAGAGATCAAAGAGAAAAAAGATCAAAGAATTAATAAAAAAATCGGCGCTCTCTTATTCTTTGCAGTAAAAAACATGGATGCTAATTCTTCAATCGCTGATACACTTCCACACTCCTGCTGCCGTTCGGATTGTTTGTCGTTTGCATAAATTCATCACTGCTTTTCAGTTCTATTGCAATATCAAAATCATGTCCCCGCACCTCGGAATACGTGGATGCAATCATTGACTCTTTTACCTTACTCGTTCCATTCATTTCAAATTTTCCAAAACCGATACCTATATGTATTTTCTTAAGAGAATCTGTATAGGTATTGCCCCAGATACAATGACCAGCAAAATAGGTTTTATACTGATTGCGGAAATTATCTGTCGTATCTTTTCCCATTACCCGAAATGCTTTCACAAGTTTCCATGCTCCATCGATGGGAGAAGCAGCACCTGCTCCATTCATTGAATACTCTTCCGTCAAACGTATTTTATTATCACCAGTACCCATCTCAGGAATAATCTGTTTGTACCCATTGGGTATTTTTTCTAATAATAACGTATAGGTTCTTAGCGAATCATTGCGTTCTTGCAACTTTGCTTTAAACAGTAAATACATTGCTATAGTAGTACAATACGAAAGTCAGCGTACGATCCCATAAAATATAACGCAATCATCAGCCGGAAAAATATCTTTCGCTATTGTTTATTGATGCGTCGAGTAGCAATTATTTTATCCGTTTCATCTTTTATTATCAAAACGTAGGTTGCTTTGGGCAATTCATTCAATCCTTGTAAACTAACTGTTTCATGGGCCGATTGAATGTTCCAGCTATATGTATGTAACAAAGCACCTGATAAATTATATAAGGAACCAGATTTTTTGCCCGGGCTCGTATGTTGAAACTGCACAGAAGCCTGCTGATTCACCGGATTCGGATACACACTGATACCTGTTGAATTACTAGCAGATTTAATGAGTATAATAGCTGAATAAGAAAAACTACCATTATTATTTGTTTGTTTCAATCTGTAATATCCAATTCCGGAAAGAGCGTTATTATCCGCATGCACATATTTCTTTGGAATGGTTGAATTACTGGATGAATTGATAATTGCAATTGATTTCCAGTTCATACCATTGGAACTCCTTTCCACAGAATAAAAATCATTCCCGGTTTCAATAACCGTCCAGGATAATATAACTGAATTGTATAAACGCATAGCGCTAAATTCCATCCAACGTACTGCCAGTATTACGCCAAAAAAAACAGGAGTTGGATCTGGAGTATCACTATTGGCAACAGATGGTGGCGTCGCAGCATTAGTTGAGCTATCGATAGATACACTGTTAGGCGGACTCGTCCAGTTTGATCCGGTATAGCTTCCTCCTCCATTACCTGCGCTGTTAAACGGTAACCCACTTGCATGAACCTGATTATTACGTGCCGTCAGAGGCACAGAAACCTGATTGGGATAAGTAATAATTACAATAAAATTGATAGTAGCTGACTCGTTTGCCTTTAATGTCCCAGTTCCGTTCAGCAGAGCATAATTAGTAGTTCCATTAAATAATGAATTAATGGAAATGCCCGAGCCCGCAGGAGCCATTACTGAAAATGAGCCACCCTTGATTGTAACGCTGGTGGCACCGGGAACAGGGAATGGGTTATTGAGGTTTTCACTGATCTGAATATTATTCAAATTTAACCCAAGGCTTTCCAGGTTTGCCACTTTTATGGTGTATGGCACTTCAAAAACAGTAGGTGTCCCGATACTGGGGGCAGTTACCATGCCGGCTAACTTCACCACATCCACAGAGGAGATGGCCTTGAAGTTGGTAAATAAAGTGTATCCGTTGCCAGAAGAATTGAATGTTTGACGAACTACTACTTTATCAACGGGTGTAAGGAAAAATACATCTACCATTGATGTTTCTAAAAAATCATTTTTATTCGTAGCAAAACCGGCACGTACCTGCATGTTAGTACCATTATTTAATACGATAGGAGCTCCTGGGAGGGAACTTCTCAATTTCAAGGTAGCTGCTACATAGGTGGCTCCGTTGTATCCTTCAATCTGTATTTGTTCGTTCTGATCAAGATCTACAATGGAAAATTGCAATGGCACAGCCCCCCCGGCTATATTGGTAGCTTCCATCCGGTAGGTTCCGGTCTGGGACACCTGTAAGCTACTGCAGACCGGACCATAGTTAAGGGCAGCCTGTTTCGGTTTACCTGTTCCGTAAGAAGCATGTCCGGAATAATCGTACTTAAAAGCCGAGGTGGTAGCTGGAAGAGCCATATAAGCCGCTTCTTTAAAATAATTTATCTGGTATTGAAAGCCGGTGGATGCAGTAGTTATGATTTGCCCATTATTAGTTATCGCGCCAGCGGTGAGGATATTCGAACTATTTACCAAGCCAGCCCAATCGAGTACCGTGCGAAGTTTACTGACATTGTTACTGCCAGAAATATTTTCTTGTTGAAGCGCCGGATCCACCTGGGCCTGCAATTGACCAATTACCATTATCCAGGAAGACAATTGGCAAATTTTTTTAAAGGATAAAAAGGTTTTCATGGCGAATCAAAATTAAAGCGGACATTAGAAAATCTTATTCCGATCTATGTTCATTCTCCCTTCTGCCGGCCTTTTTATTCGCAAAAAAAATAGTAATAAATAATGATTATTAATATCTAACTATTTACACCTATAACGTCCAGTGTAATTATTATATTTTACGAAATATCACTCAATAGTTTAGTAGATATACGAAATTCTCTTATGAAAATACTAACAGGCTTCAACAATAGCAATGAAATTCTATTGATGGGTCCATACTATCGATCAAATGTCTTTTTTCTTCGATTTTTATTTTAATGCCTTATACAATTTCATACATTCTGTCCTATTCGATTACTCTTAGGTTAAAGCATTCATAATTGGCTTTTAGGAAGGGATCGCTTTACTTATAGATGCCAGAATATATTAATAGGATTAGGCATTTAGTTCGCAAAAGTGCCATAGGCATGTCATTCTGGTAGTAATAGAATGGGGCTTTATATAGCCTCTTGGAGACGGCATTTTTTTATTTTCCTTTTTGATATTAAAAGCGCTGAAAATGCCGCCCATACAGGACTTTGGCAACATCACTTGCCTGGTTTCTACCAAAATGCTACCTCTACGAGGTTTTGCAAACCAACGAGTACGAACTAAATGCCTAATCCTATATATTAATATGCAGGCTGAATAAATCGTGTCATCAAATCATTTACTAATTTGCCTGCTAATACCACTGTCATGCCAACTATAATGAACCATTACGATCCGGTTAAGTATAAAACTCCTACTGGTAATAAAATATCCTGCAAGGGTTGGATACAGGAGGCGGCACTTCGCATGTTGTTAAACAACCTTGATCCCGAAGTGGCTGAGCGCCCCGAAGAGTTAATTGTATATGGAGGAAGAGGTAAAGCAGCCCGTAATATTGAAGCACTTGATAATATAATAGCAGCCTTAAAAATATTGGAGAACGATGAATCTCTATTAATACAAAGTGGTAAACCCATTGGAATCCTTAAAACGCATAAAGACGCACCAAGGGTTCTTATCAGCAATTCGCAATTAGTACCCAACTGGGCCAATTGGAAACATTTTGATGAATTAGAAAAAAAAGGATTGATGATGTATGGCCAAATGACAGCCGGCAGTTGGATTTATATCGGTTCGCAAGGAATTGTACAGGGTACATATGAAACCTATGCAGCAATCGCAGATAAACACTATAGCCCCCCTGCCCCCCAAAGGGGGGTTATGGAAGCAGCGCGATCGGCTGGGTCGGGTACATTAAAAGGAACATTAAACGTAACTGCCGGTCTTGGTGGTATGGGGGGTGCGCAACCGTTAGCAATAACAATGAACGAAGGCGTAGCATTGATTGCGGAAGTGGAAGAATGGAGAATTGATAAACGTATTGAAACCAAATATCTCGATGAAAAGTATACCAATATTGACGAGGCAATTGATGCCGCTTTAAACTATAAGACTAAAGGCATAGCGAAAAGCATTGGCGTTTTATGCAATGCCGTATATTTATTAAAACGGTTGATAGAAAGAAATATTATTCCCGATACGTTGACCGATCAAACAAGTGCACATGATCCGCTCATCGGGTATTGGCCCCATGAAATTTCTTACGAGCAGGCAAAAATAATTCGCGAACAAAACCCCCAACAGTATATCGATTATGCCTACCGTTCCATGTACCTGCATGTACAACTCATGCTTCAACTGATGGACCGTGGCGCCATTACTTTTGATTACGGAAACAATATTCGCGCCCGGGCTATAGAGTTTGAAGAACAAAATCCCGAATCAAAACTTGTTTCACAATTCAAAACACTCTTCCAAAGAACCCCCCATCGGGGGGGAGGGGGGCTTTTTCCAGGCTTCGTTCCGGCATATATCCGACCGTTATTCTGCGAAGGAAGGGGGCCATTCCGTTGGGCTGCGCTTAGTGGAGATCCAAATGATATTGTTATAACTGACGAACTTATTATAAAAATGTTTCCGGAAAATAAAGGAATGTTACGCTGGATGAAAATGGCGAAAGAAAAAATTGCATTTCAGGGATTGCCGGCACGTATTTGCTGGCTCGGACAAGGAGAGCGTGAAAAAGCAGGATTGGCATTTAATGAATTGGTAAGAACCGGAAAAGTAAAAGCGCCGATTGTAATTGGAAGAGATCATTTAGATACTGGTTCTGTGGCTAGTCCTAACCGTGAGACCGAAGCGATGTTAGATGGAAGCGATGCCGTAGCCGATTGGCCTATCCTAAATGCGTTGGTAAATACTGCAGGTGGTGCAAGCTGGGTAAGTTTGCATCACGGTGGTGGTGTAGGAATGGGTTATAGTATTCATGCAGGAATGGTAATAGTGGCTGATGGAACGGAAGATGCTGCAATTCGGTTAAGCAGGGTATTGAGAAACGATCCGGGGATGGGCGTAATAAGGCATGCGGATGCTGGGTATGAACTTGCGAAAGAAACGGCAAAGACACATAACTTAACTATTGCTGATAGGATTAAATAGACATCCTGTCTTATGGCCTTTAATTCGTTTTCAAAAAATTGAATTGACTCGGTTGCCCCTGAGGAACAACTATTAGGTAGAACCAATAAATAAGAACGGCTCTACGCTCCATCATAACATTTTGTGCTACTATCAACTCGTGCCAAAAGCACGAGGCGTTCCGATGGAACGCATCGAATCTCTTACTTAATTTCTACCCACAGGGTGTTCCTATGGAACACTACTCACCTCACACAACTTTTCTTTTCAAAACAGGTAGAAGTGTCTTTCAAAATATTTAATTTATATTCATCCGTTCGAGAACAATATTTTAGTGCAAGTTCGCCAAAGCATTTGGGAAGTTGTTTCCTGTTTTCCGCATGGGACACCCAAAACAAATTTAAGCCTCCGAAAATGTATAAAAGAATTTTTGAAAATTTTTTCATTGAAATATTCGACTCTGAAGTTTTTTTTAAACAGGTGTTCCGGTAGGAACTAAGGAGAATAATATTTTAGTACAACTTCGCCAAGGCATTGGGAACTTGTTTGTGTACTGTAAAAATATTTTTTAAAAAATAATTGAAGCCTCTGCGTTATGATAATGATACCAGCACCTGCTCCAGGCAGGAAAGCATTTCATCTGCATTTTGTTTGTTAAAAGGCATTGGTGGTTTTATTTTTAATACGTTGTACAAGGGGCCATCGGTACTCAATAAAAATCCATTTTCTTTCATCTTTTCAACAATGATATCGATCTCTGGAACCGCAGGGTCCAGGGTTACCCGATCTTTTACTAACTCAGCTCCGATAAATAATCCATGCCCACGTACATCACCCATTATTGGAAATTTATTCATCAAAGTCTTTAATCCATTCATCAGGTAATTGCCTACTTCCAGTGCATGCTGTTGCATTTCTTCTTCCTGAATGATTTCTAATACCGTTAAACCTGTTGCCATCGAAACAGGATTTCCACCGAACGTATTGAAATATTCCAATCCATTGTTAAATGAATCGGCGATCTCATTCGTAACTACAACTGCAGCCAGCGGGTGACCGTTTCCAATAGGCTTCCCCATCACCACAATATCCGGAACTACCTCCTGCAATTCAAAGCCCCAAAATTTCTCCCCTACTCTTCCAAAACCAACCTGAACTTCATCTGCTATGCAAACTCCACCAGCGGCTTTCATCATTTTATATACTTCCTTCAGATAATTTGGTGGCAAGGGCATTTGCCCTCCTACTCCCAATAATGTTTCGCAAATAAAAACGGCTGGTGATTTCCCCATTGTTTTCAACTCATCAATAATCCGTTGAACATCTAATGCATATTTTTTTCCTGCTTCCTGATCATCATATTTATATGGTCCTCTGTAACTATCAGGGTTCAACGCTTTATGAATCCAGGGCATTTTTCCAAAGCCTCCTTTACTGTCAAACTTATATGGGCTCATTTCCATCGCAACGGTAGAAGTTCCATGGTACGCATGATCCAATACAATAATATCATTTTGTTTAGTGAAATGCCTGCTCATTCGAACGGCTAAATCATTGGCCTCGCTTCCACTATTTACAAAATAGCATACGCATAAGGAAGAAGGCAGGGTAGCTGTTAATTTTTTCGCATATTCCATCATATGCTCATTCAAATACCTTGTATTGGTATTGAGGGTAGCAATTTGGCGCTGCATCTTCTTTACGAGAACAGGGTGGCAATGCCCAACATGCGATGGATTATTTACACAGTCTATAAAAGTTCTCCCCCGATCATCATATAAATATTGAAGCGCACTTTTTACAATCTTCAATTTCTTTGAATAACTAATACTCAGGTTACGGCCTATATGCTCATTGCGTTGCTGCAACAAATTCGAATAGTCGCTTTCGTTAATCACTCCGTCATAACCACAAGCTCTTCGAAAACTATCTTGTGCCAATAAAGGATTGATTCGAATAAGTTGGTACAATAAATTCCAGGCCGGAGCTTCGGTAATAAAATGATGCTCATTAGTACTGTCAGCCGAAGCATTACTCGCCGATTGCGTTACACTTATACAAAGACGTCCGGCAATTAAATAATAAAGTAAGTCAAGTTCCTGAATCGTTATTGAATATACCTGGTGATATCCCTTTACGACTTCAACAGCTACCTGTAATGGTTGGTCGCAATTAAGCATTGCATAGGTACAGGCAACTGCAAGGTTATTTATTAAGGGGGTGTAAACCATGTCTCCAAAATCAATCAGGCCAGCTATCTTCTCTTCCCTAACCAATATATTATAATCGTTGGCATCGTTGTGTACATAGGCATGCCTTAGCGAGGAAAGTACTGGCAAGACTTCCATTTCAAATTGTAGCAGGAAATATCCGGCTATTCTTCTTCGTTCGTGACTCTTAATAAACTTTAAATTGACATTTGCATCCAATGCCGTCTGTATATCCCAGGTGTAATGCCGATGCATACCGGGGTGAGAAAAATGTTGTAGTACTTTATCCATTTCCCCCATGAATGCACCAAGATTTACATGCAGCGTCTTAGATTTTTCTTTTAAATCAACCCAAAACACTCCCTCCATAAAACTAAGGATACGCACATAATAATTTTTCCCCTGCTCAACAATTGTTGTTAACTCTTTGCCTTCACTATTTAATAGAAAATGCTGAAACTTATCCGCAAGCAGACTTGCAGCCAGGTAGTTAATTATTTTTACCTGGGCATCTAAAAAAGGAAGGCCATGAGCATCATGAGCAACTTTTAAAATAAATTTATTATTGACAGAATCGGTCAATAGAAAATTAAGCTCGTCAAATCCATTTAACGTTTTTACAGAAACAGTTAATCCATAATGCTTCCTGGCCCGGTCCTGAATATCCTGAATCGAAAACTTCATATCTTATAATTAATCCGTTATGGTAAGATACTATCAATTTAGAAATCAATCGTTGTACCTATATTTTTTTCTACTGCTTTTTTATACATCGCTTCTGCAGTGAATAAATCATACAAGGCCATACCCGCCGATTTGTATACAGTAGTTTGATGGATATTGATAGAGCGTTCGCCTGTAATCAGTTTTCCAATGGTAAATACATCGTGCTCTTTTAATAATCCTTTTTGAATGGGATTGATGATATCTCCGGTTTCCTTTCTTGCAAATTCGGAATCAATAACCAGTTGCTTTGCCAACGAAAATACCTCGTCGGGCAACTCTTGCATAGTTGGTTTATAGGAACCAATTCCTATAAAGTGTTTCCCTTCGAGTAAAGAAGCATCGTTGGGCAATACCGCACCTGACGATGTGGTAGCTGTAATTATTACAGTTGTTTTATCTAGCATTTCTTTTGTAGATGAACAAGGCACAACATTTACAGTTGGATGATACTTGTTTAAGATAACACTCAATTGCTCAACGCTGCTCTGTACATTATCAAATGCAAAAATCTGCTTTACATTCCGCACACAACAGGCAAAAATAGCCTGGTGCACTCCTTGTATACCGCAACCAATTACGCCAATAGAATCAATTGACTCAGGTGTTGTATGTTTTATTCCAATAGCACCAACTGCCCCCGTTCTAAGTGCTGTTAATTTTTCTGCATTCATTAATGCAAGGGGCAAACCGGTAACTGCATCGTTTAATAAAAGCGCTCCTATCGTAACTGGTAATTTTTTCGATTTATTACCGGGCACTACAGAAACTAATTTAGTAGCAAGAAAAGAATCATTAAAAGCAGGCATACACAAAAGCGTATTATTGCCATGATCGATATGCATTCTCCCGGGTACAATACAAGTTTTCCCCTCATAAGAAACCATCGCTGATTCCACCGCTTCGATGGTTTCCTTAAAACTAAGTAAAGAAGAAATTTCTTCATTGGTCAATACAAGCATAAAACTAGAATAGGTATTTTTAAAATTCCTGTGCCCGAATCGCTTCCACTTCCGATACTGTTATTGGTAATTTTTTACCAAGCAATTGATACCCGCTATTAGTGATTAAATAATCTTCCTCTACCCGAATTCCACTGAAATCTTTATACTTCTCCACTTCCTGGTAATTGACAAACTCAGTGAATTTATTTTCCGACTTCCATTGATCTATCAGAGATGGAATAAGATAAATACCCGGTTCAACGGTTAATGTAAACCCAGGTTCCAATGCACGGCCAAGCCTCAACGATTTCATTCCAAATTGAGTGCTCTTTTTCAAGGTATCCGTATAGCCAACATACTGCTCGCCCAAATCTTCCATATCATGTACATCTAAGCCAATCATATGGCCCAACCCACATTGAAAAAATAATGCATGCGCACCGGCTGCTACTGCTTCCTCTGCATTTCCTTTCATCAATCCAAGTTGCTGCATCCCTTCTACAATTTTTTTTGATGCTGTTAGGTATACTTCTTTAAACAATACACCCGGCTTTAACATCGATACTGCTGTATTGTGAGCGAGTAATACAATTTCATAAACTTCTTTTTGTTTAGCAGTAAATTTTTTACTTACCGGAAAAGTACAGGTAAGATCCCCTGCATAATTCATATCATTACTGGCTCCTGCATCGCACAGCACAAGCTGACCATCATTTATTGTATTACCGCAATAAAGATTGTGAAGAGTTTCTCCATGAATGGTAACAATCGGATTAAAGGACAGGCTCCCATTATTTTGATAAGCAACTTCTTTTACTTTGGCCATTACTTCGTATTCCTTCATACCAGCCTTTGAAAAGCGCATAGCCGCAAGGTGCATATCTCCACTTATTAAAGTAGCATTATTCATTTCCTCCACTTCGCGTGTTTCTTTGATGGATCGCTGGCTAATAATTGCTTTAATTAACGGAAGTGAAATAAATTCCCCCAACCGATTTTCGGTTACACCTAACCATTGCGCCAACTTTATTTTATTTTCAGGGCGATAAGGAGGAATGATATGAATTTTTCTACCCTTAGCCGTAGCCTGCTTTAGGTGTTCTTCTACTTTATCATATTGCATGATCATTCTCACACCAACTGCAGCGGCCATTTCATTCAAAGAAGGTAAGGTGCCAGTCCATACAATATCTTCGATGGTTAATTCATTACCAAATATAATCTCCTCACCCGATTCTGTATCGATAACAGCAGCCAGCCCTGCAACGTTTAATCCAAAATAATAAAGAAAACAACTGTCCTGCCGAAAAGGATACCAATTGTCTTTGTAATTCATACTGCTTTCGTCATTACCCAAAAAAAGAATAAGTCCATTTCCTATATTTCTTTTTAATACAGCCCGACGATTTTCATAAACTAATTTTTCAAACAACCTTATTTGCATAACTATTCATTAAATGAGTTATTGATTAATGGATCTTACGGGTTTAAGCGTAAAACTATATTCGTAATTGCCGTAAGGTAACATATACTCTTCATGTGTTTTAGCCCCCCATGCATTATCTCCTCCAACACCCATTTGTTTGAAGTCGATATTCCACCAGATAAAAGGATCGTTGGTAATGGAACCACCATGATTGTTTACTGCTGCATTCCGATCAAATTCCAGTTTATTCATATCAAAATGTAAAACTCCGGTACTAATCGTTGGATTTCCAACGGCCATTAAACCTATTCCCTCTTTATTATGCAAGGTCATCCAACGAACATCGGTTCTATAACCACTTTCCTGTGCACGGGCATAAGGATGAAATAAAGAATCGGCCGGCAAACTATACAAGTCAATTTCTGCAGCATCTTTTCTGTCCCAATAGTTATCGAATGGCCCGCGCCCAAACCATTGTACTTTATCAAACTCACTATTCAATAATACCCGCATTCCAAACCTGGGCATTTCCGGCAGTTTCATATTGCCCATTTTCATGGTAACACTCACTTTTATTTCGCCATCAGCATTGATAAGATAGGTTGCGAAATATCGGGCCTCTGCCAATGGCAAATAATAAAATGTTTTGATGGTAGCTTGCTGGTCATTATTTTTTTCAACTATAAAACTATCCAGGCTTGCCCCATCCATTATATTTTTCCAAATAGCACAACGTATCTGTTGACTATTTCCAATATCGTTATCTGTGGCTGATCTCCAAAAATGAGGTTGGAGAGAAGAAAATAAAAATGGTTTATTTTGAAAAGTATATTGCTGCAAAAATCCACTTTGCTTATTAAAAAAAACAGCAAAGCCTCCATTACCTATTTTTAAAAGATATCCCTCTGTTGATTGCTGTAATAAAAGATTTGTTTTGATAGAAATATTCTGCAGCGCATTTGTTTGCGTAAATTCAAGTTGTTGCCTTGCAATGATAAACCCTTTTGGTAAAAGTGCTGATGCTTCCCTGGTGGTAGCTTCCAAATGAAGAAAATACTCAGTTGCTGATTCAACGTTTAAAGATGCAATATCAAGCACCACTTCCTTTGATTGATGAGGATCGATTGCTAAGGCTGGCAATACTCCTTCTGCTATTATCTTTCCATTACTCTTAATAAACCATCTGAAATTGAAATTTGAAAGATTGGTAAAATCAAACCGGTTCGTAACCCGAATTGTTTTAGCTGACAAGTCGATCGCTTCAAAAGAAATATTCTGATATACTTTTCTTAATTCGAATGCTTGCGGATGAGGCGTTCGATCGGCCGCAAATAATCCATCTGCACAAAAACTGGTATCACTGGTAGCACCCACCTTTCCCATATCTCGTCCGTAGGCCCAAATAAATCTACCATTGCTATCTTTCTTTTTAAATGTTTGATCGGCAAAGTCCCAGATAAATCCTCCCTGTAATTGATCATTACTATATATAACATCCCAATAATCCTTTAGGTTACCGCCACTATTACCCATCATATGCGCATACTCGCAAAGAATTAAGGGTTTAGGTTTCCATTCCTCGATATACTCTTTAAGAAAATTGATGTTTTTATACATAGGGCAAAAAATATCCGTATACTCATTATCTCTTGCCTCTTCGTATTGAACGGGGCGCGTACTATCTTTTGATTTTAAATATTGATAAGTAGCAATAAAATTACTCCCAAACCTGCTCTCATTCCCCAACGACCAGGTGATAATGCTGCAAAAATTTTTATCACGCTCAAACATTCGTTTCGTTCTGTCAAGATAAGCAGCTTTCCAATCAGATTCATCTGATAATGTTTTAAGCGGATGAAAACTCATCCCATCGCATTCTATATTTGCCTCGTCAATTACATAAATTCCGTATTGATCGCAGCGTTCGTACCATTCTTCTGCATTCGGATAATGACTGGTGCGAACTGCATTAATATTGTACTCCTTCATAATACGAATATCATTTAACATACTTGATACCGTTATTACTTTCGCCGTTACCATATCGTGCTCATGGCGGTTTACCCCTTTAAGTTTTACAGCCACCCCGTTTACCAGAAACAGACCATATTTGATTTGAATAGATCTAAATCCAACACGATGTGAAATACTTTCAAGTAGCTTTCCCTTTTTATCAAAGTGATTAATGATAAGTATATAAAGGGAAGGGTGCTCTGAACTCCATTTATCTACATCATTGATAACAAATTTAAACGAATGATTGATTTGTGAACCAATGGGCGATTTTTTCTTAAAGAGTAGTTCGTTACTATTCTTTAGCAGTTTTATTTCAATCAATTGTTTTTCCTCTGCCTTTTTCGGAGAATGATTTAGTAACACACTTAAATCGAAAATTCCATTCGTATAACTTGCATCAAGTCCTGCAGAAACAAAAAAATCGTAGATAGCTAGTTTGGGGCGTGCTACTAAATAAATACTTCGCTCAATACCGCTGAGCTTCCACATATCCTGCCCTTCAAGATAAGTTCCATCATTAAAGCGAAACACCTGGATGGATACCGTATTACTTGAAGGCTTAAGAGTTTTCGTAATATCAAATTCAGCGGGCGTCTTACTATCCTTACTAAATCCAATGTATTTTCCATTTATCCATAAATAAAAAAAAGAATTCACGGCACCGAGATGGATAAAAATATTTTTACCCTTCCAATTAGCAGGAACATCAAATTGCCTTTTATACGAACCTACCGGGTTATAATCTTTTGGAACGAGTGGTGGATTAGGAGTAATAGGATATTCTACATCCGTAAAAATAAATTTATCATAGCCTTTTGTTTGCCAGTTGGCAGGCACTTTTATGGTATCCCATTTACTTATATCGAAAGGTTCGGTAAAAAAATTTTCCGGCCGCTCAGATGGGCTATTCACTAATTTAAATTTCCAAAAACCATCAAGCGATTTTATTAACGATGAAGTTGATTTTGTCAGAGCTTCTTTTTCTGATGCACCAGGAATAAAATAAGCATGAGGATCCATCGCATTTTGAGAAACAAGAGCCGGGTTTTCCCAATCATTTATTTGTGCAGAGCAGGTTTGGGAAACAATACAGCAAAAAAATATAATACAAAAAAAAATTGCAACGATACGCATCTGTAGTTGAATTTACATTTATGGCAGGGCAATTACACACTTAGCTAACGTTCAATGTATCCATAATAAAAGTTAGTTATGTATATAACTACCGGACATGAAGATTAAAAAATTATTACATCCCCTTTCCTCCAGTCGAAATAATAAAATGATAAGAAGCTACGAAATTATTACATCAACGTATTATCCGGCAGTTTTTAATTTTTATATTTTTACTTTAACCTGATAGCTGTAGACAGTCGATCCGCAACATTATCCCAATTGATAATATTGAGCATGGTATCTACAAAATCGGCCCGCTTATTTTTGTATTTGAGATAATAAGCATGTTCCCAAACATCCACTACCAGTAATGGAACAACCCCCCATTGAGTTAATTTTTCATGATTTTCACATTGAAGAATGGTGAGTTTATCTGAATAGGGTTGATAACCTAAAATGCCCCATCCGTTTCCATCCACATCTTTAGATATTTTAGCCAAATACATTTTCAACTTATCAAAACTGCCAAAATCTTTTTCAATACGCTTTAATAATTCTCCTTTAGGATCTGTTTTTTTATTGGTTAAGTTAGTCCAGAAAATAGTATGCAAAATATGCGATGAAAAATGATACGAAAGTTTTTTTGTCCAATAATCAATGGTTTCCATGTTACCGGCCTGACCGGCGGGCAGGTTTTCATCCAATGCTTTCCTGATTTTCATTAAATCATTGTTGGCTGCTTTTACAGCTCCTCCATGATGAAAAGTATGATGCAGGTAAACGGTTTCCTCATCCATATATGGTTCCAGAAAATTTTTATTGTAGGGTAATGATAGTTGAATAAAATTGCCATTGGCATCTGTTAGTTTATCCAATCCATTTTCATCATAATGTTGTGCAAGCACAGAGGAGGTGGGCAAAATACTGGTAGCAGCTAATACACCAGAAGCAGAAAGAAATTTTTTTCGGTTCATAAAATAACTTTTAAAAAGTGAAGCGCCATACTAATTTAGCAGCCCCAGCCGAATTTCGCGGACGCATAAAATCAAATTGTTTTAAATTATCATAACCCCGGTTATACACTACATATAAATCAGAACCAATATTTGGTATCCAATGCAACCGTAAATTACCCAATAATAAATCATCCAGGGAATTCCATTGAACAAATAACGCTAAATCCAACCGGGGGTTAAAAGCATAGTTAATATATTGAGCCAATTCATGGGTAATGAGTTTTCCCTGGGGCAACTTTAAATTGTTCAGTACATAATCGGTTCGCAGGTTAAAGTGCTTATTTACATTTACACCCATTGATGCTTCAATATTCGTGATTTTTCCTGTATAAAATTTTCCCCAGCCAACGCTGATATCTCCCCATAATTTCCTTCCTCTGAAAGATCCTGCCTGTATCTCTTGTCGATGCATCCAGTATTTGCCAACCGGTATTTTTATAGAATCGCTAAGCTCAAACGATTCATCTAAGCGCTCAAACTGTTGTTGCCAATTATACTCAAACCGTTCCCCCTTTTTAGTAAAAAAACCAAATGGTCTTGTTTCGTTATAGAACGATTCCAATTGGCCTGTTGTAAATGTCTTGTATACCCGAAATGCCCATGGCTTAAGATCCATTCTACGAATGCCATACTTTGTAAACCATCTGGGGGTAAGCCGAAAGTTCCAGGTAAAATTGTTGAAGTTCTTTCTTTCTAAAAAGCCCAGTTCGGGATTATAGTTATTTTGCACACTGCCGATGGCTATAAAATTATCAATGAGGTCGTTGGGATAATCAATAAATAAGCGCCATGCATAAGCGCCATTTCCATTCTTTCCCTTGTCAAAACTTTTACTTAATAAGGCTGATATTACCAGGTTTTTATTCTTCAAAAATTTTGATGTAGTAAATGCTCCGTCTATACCACCTACCTGATTACTGATAATACTGTTGTTTTTGGATGTAATGATAGCACCAATATAGGACTGACTGCCAATATCTCTTTTATAACGAACTACTGTATTATTAGTAGCAGGCGCGCTATCAGATGCTGAAGTTTGTATATTAAGGAGACCAATATTATTAGCCCCGGCTTTTCCAAACAATCGGGCGCCGGCAACAATTGGTACTTGCTGAAAATTTTCGATACCAATTTTACGGGTATAAAAAACTTCATT
>JANNEK010000158.1:0-13100 GCA_031378605.1 Chitinophagaceae bacterium
TGTCGAGCAGAAACCCAACCAATACCAGGAAAATAAATGCAATAAAGATAGATACTACTGCAGCAAAATG
The DNA here is from genome assembly GCA_031378605.1 of Chitinophagaceae bacterium. GTDB lineage: Bacteria > Bacteroidota > Bacteroidia > Chitinophagales > Chitinophagaceae > Endoryza. Next base: position 71 of record JANNEK010000158.1, read on the forward strand.
ATGGCGATTGAAAATGGTATCAATAAACTCCTTACTGTAATGCGAAACATCCCGAACTTTTTTTACGGCTACGGGTGAACGCAAATACCATTCAACTTTTATTAACCTGCTTTCATTTAACCGTGTTTCACCTCTCTTAAATTGAGCCTTAAATAATTGTGGATTGCTGATAATTGGAGTAAGTCGTTGCAGGATACTTTTATCATACCTGAAAAAATACAGCAGTGATATAGCGATCAATATACTTAAACCGCTTAAAAAACCTAACACCTGTAATGCAATTTCGCCGCCGGATAGCAATTCCTTTGTAAGGTTAAAATGAATGGCTTTAATAAAATAAAAAATAAGAAAGAGCAGCGGAATTATACTGTTATTAATACAATATTTTAAGAAAGGATTTGAGGTGGTAGCCAGGAAACGAAAGTGACGACTAAATAAAATAAACGTAGTGATATTCCAACTCATAAAAAAAATACCAATGGCTATTCCAACAATAGCAGCTGCGGCGGCATTAACATTACCAAGGTATTCTGGCGCCAGGTATAGAGAATCGGCTCCAAAAGATTTCATGAAGGTTCCGTTAACTGTACTAAACAGGAGGTACCATAAAATTAGTAACACCTGGAATTTTTTCAGATGAAGTAATACCAGTTGAACCGGGAAAGAAAAGTAGAGTCCTCTTAAAAAAATCTTCATAAATCAGGCAAAGTCAACGATCCGTTTTAATACAACAAGTTACTATTAAAACGAAAAGTACCTTCCTGAATTATGAAGCAGGTATAAAAGTTTTTCCTTTGAGCAGGTAAACCATTACTATAAAAATCATCAGTAACAACATGCCAACAAACTGATGGCTAACCCCCAACCATAGCAGGTAATGGGGTTTGGGCGAATAAAGCACTGTAAATATGCCCAGTATTACCTGCAATAAAACGAAAACAGGTGGCAACCAATTCATTTTTGAAAATAATTGACTATTTTTTGTGCTACGGACTTTCCACCACCATACTATAATAAGAACCGTTATTAAATAAGCAATCGAGCGATGAATAAACTGAACCATTATGGGATCACTGATAAGGTTTCTGCCTGCACCAACTGGCAACCAGTTTCCATTAATATCTGGCCAGGTGGGTGCTTCTACCCCTGCCTTTAATCCGGCCATTAATGCTCCATAAAATAATTGAAGTATAAGGATAGAAAGTATTGCTAGGGTATATTTTTTTAGTAAAGGGTGATAAACAAGTTGGCGTTCGGGAACCAGTAATTTCAGAGAAAACCAAAAAGTATAACACAATAATCCGAGTGCTGATATAAAATGAACAGCAAGTCTGATATGGTTTACATAAATATCTTCTTCATTTAATCCACTTTGTACCATAATCCAACCAATGACCGACTGCAAGGCGCCTAACAAAAACAAAATAATCAGCGGAATGATCATGTTTTTTTGAAAGCGTTTCTGAAACAGAAAAATTAAAAACGGAATCGCAAAAACAATTCCAATCAATCGGCCCCATTCGCGATGAAAAAATTCCCAGAAGTAAATGAATTTAAAATCCTGTAGTGTAAAATCGAAGTTGATGTGTTTAAACTGGCCTATCGCTTTATACTTATTAAAAGCGGCTAACCAATCCTGTTCATTCATAGGTGGAATTGATCCTAATATGGGTTTCCATTCTGTAATTGAAAGGCCCGATCCGGTTAGTCGGGTTATTCCACCTAAAATTACCTGTATCATTATCATCCCTACACCTACCAATAACCAGACAGCTATGGGTTTGGAGGATCGTTTAAAAGTATCTTTACTCATTGCGTTGCAAAGGTAGCAGGGCAACGCTTATTTTATTTTATTTGTAGAAGAATTTTACTAATGGCCGGCCCAAATATAGCTCCAACCCTCCTGTTGTTTTTTTGATAATTCCAGCATAGCTACAGGTACCACTTCTGCAAGAGATATTAACTGGCTTTTATCAACACCTAACCTGCGCATTGAATTGGCGCATATTTTAAAAGTAACATGGGCTCGCCCAATAATTTCTTTCATTTTATCTTCCAGCAGCGTTTTGTCCTTCACTAACATAAATACTGCTGGTCCGTGACAAACAACTTCTAATTCAGCATCGGGTGCCTCTCTGATAACATTATTTAATTGTCTTAGTATACCGCTATGAGATGCTGTATCACCACTGGCAAAGTCGAACACAATTTTATGTTTGCTTTGAGCAATTGAATGAAATGCGCTTAAAAGAACAATTGAAAAAAGGATTATTTTTTGCATAAACTTATTTTTTGGGTGCGCCAGGTGTTATTCGATGTGCCTGTTTAATAGAACCAAAAGGTCCGAATTTATGTTGAAACTCGCTAAATGAATCAGTGTAAGGTCCAAATGGGTGATCAACAGGTTTCTTAGAAATATCCGGCCAGTCAGCAATAAAATTTTTAAAGGGTCTTGGTTGTGAATTAATAAAAGCTGCTACATCTATCGCTTCCTCATTCGTTAATTGGGGAGCATCATGCGAAGAACTAAAAGGCATATTGTCTTTAATAAATCCTGCCAATTTTAATATTCTATATAGACCCGCCGCCGTATTATAACTATTGTCGCCCCATAAAGGTGGATAAATATATGCATTGCCCGTTTTATTGAGCAGGCCTTTTCCGCCAATGGCATGGCAAGACTGACATTTAAATTTATACAGCTCTCTACCTTTTGTTGAATCGGCTCCTCGCTCATCATAAACTAAATCGATTATGTTTGACCCTATAGGTTTTATTTTGAGCGGTACATTTTTTCCAACCCAAAGTAAATAGGCCTGAAACGCTTTCATTTCACGGCTGTTACTATCCAGGGCTTTCCCATTCAAACTTCTTTCAATACAATCATTCACACGTTTAACAATTGTTTCTAAACCGCCCGAACGATCGCGGTATTTGGGATAGTTTGAGGCTACCGCTCCATAATTATTACCCCAAAATTTAGTGCCTGCATTTAAATGACAGTTCTGGCAATTCATTCCGTTAGTAATGGCGGCTATTTTTCCCCTGGGGCCAAGATAAATAGAAGTAGCCGTAACCAGTTCCCTTCCATACCGAATTAACTCACCTTCCGAATTCAGAGGAATTGCACTGGTATCTGGCGGGCTCCAATAAATTAGTTCAATATTTTTTGCAGAATGGTTTGTAGAACCAAGGTGACTAACGAGCAAGGTTATCCCAATTAGAAATGCAAGGACAATTACAATAAATCTTGTTTTAAATGGAGGCATATTTTTTATTAATGCGGAAGTTTTTCGCGTGCCCAACCATACACCCAGGTTCCAATAATGGCGCTTATTAAAGTTACTATGATTACAGACGCCCCATTTCCGATTTGCGCGAATAAAGGACCGGGACATGCGCCGGTAAGCGCCCACCCAAAACCAAATAATAGTCCACCATATACCTGCCCTTTATTAAATTTTTTAGATGGAAGCAAAATGGTTTCACCATGAATTGATTTAAGCCTATACTTTTTTATTAGCCAAACAGAAATAATACCAGTTACTATTGCCGAACCCATTACTCCAAACATATGAAAATTTTGTAGTCGAAACATTTCCTGGATGCGGAACCAGGATATTACTTCGGATTTAATGAGCAGTATGCCGAAAAACAAACCCGCCAACAGGTATTTTATATTGTACCAGGAAGGATGAATAATTTCTGATTCATTTACACAAATGGAATCGAGTGAACGAATTTCAAAATCAGTGTTTGTTTCTTGCACTGGAAGATTGGCTTTTATATTTTCTTGCATCCTGTTTTTTTTATAAAGTAAGAATTAGAGGCAGTATCCAGTTAGACATTAAAAAACCTCCACCCATAAAACAACAGGTAGCAATCAGCGAGGGTCCCTGCAGGTTAGATATTCCCATAATTGAATGGCCGGATGTACAGCCTCCTGCATAACGTGTACCGAAACCTACCAAAAAACCACCTGCTACCATTAATAAGATTCCTTTTATACTAAACAAACTGTTCCAGTTAAAGATATCTACCGGTACCAGACCACTATAATTGTTTATTCCATATTGTTGTAATTCATTTATCAATTTTTCATTAAGCTGCACCGGTTCGTTATTCTGCAGAAAATGAGTGGTCAGTAGTGCCCCTAGAATAATACCAGCGGCAAAAAAAAGATTCCATACTTCTTTCTTCCAATTGTATTTAAAAAAGGAAATATCAGCGGGAAAACAAGCCGCGCAAATATGCCTCAGGGAAGAAGAAATGCCGAATGTTTTATTTCCCAGTAATAATAAAAGAGGAACCATTAAACCGATCAGCGGCCCGGCAATATACCAGGGCCATGGCTTTAATATTAATTCAACCATAGTTTTTAATCAGGAATTTTTTATTTTGGAAGAATCCGGAGCAAAAGAAAACAGGAACATTGCTCCCAACATGGCTCCGTATAAGGTAGATTTTGTTGGATTAGACCAGATAGCACAAGTACCAGAATTGCATCCAATATTTTTCCAATAAAAAAAACCAGCAAGGGCGCCTGTTAATGCACCAATACTAAGCAACAATATTGCTTTCTTATTTTTTCTTAAAAATTTTCTAATCATTTAATTATTCTAAGCTTATACAAGCCTATAAAATTACGAAGAATATTGTTGTAAAATCTGCCGTAGTTGATGGCTGCTTATCGCACCCGACTGCCGCCATTTGATTTCTCCTTCTTTAAATAGTATTAAGGTAGGCACTCCCTGTATATTATACGTTGCTGCCGTTCCGGGGTTCTTATCAACATCTACTTTTAGAATGGTAATTAAATCACCCATTTGCTGCTTTACCTCTTTCAATACAGGTGCCATTATTTTGCAGGGACCACACCATTCTGCAAAAAAATCAACCAATACCGGTTTACTGCCTTTTATTATATCTATAAAGACTGCCATCAGTTATTTTTTATTCTTATTGATTTAAGAATGCCAGCTTTTTTATGGACGAAGAAAAAGCTCATTGATTAAAATAAATAGCCCCATCAATAATACAAACCAGCCAAATATCGTTTTTAGTATTGCTCCCTCTATTTTTTTGGAAAGAAGACTCCCTATAAATACACCAACAACGGCAATGCCGGTGAAAGAAAGCAATAAACTCCAATTAAAGTGATAGCGACCGATACTAAATACAAACCCGAAAAGTGAGTTAACAGCAATAATTAACAAGGATGTACCGATGGCTGTTTTCATGGGAAGCCTTATCAATAACACCAGTGCCGGTACAATTAAGAAGCCACCACCTGCTCCCAATAAACCCGTAAAAAACCCAACTACTAAACCGGGTACCAAAAGAGAAAGTAATTTATAATGATGGGATAAATCCTTTTCTTCATTTAATAATTCTTTTGATTTTTTATTAGAACGAAACATAAAAAAGGCCGACACCACCATTACCACTGCAAATACCAACATCAGCAACCGATCCTTATTAATAACCATATCGCCTACACTAAAAATATATTCTGGAAGGGCGGGTAAAACAAAATGACGCGCTATAAAAATAGTAAGGATGGAAGGGATGCCAAATAAAGAAACTGCGCGAAAATCCACCAGCTTATGAGCAAATGCTCTTGCCCCTCCCACCAAACTGGTAATGCCTACAATAAAAAGTGAGTAGCCTGTAGCGAGTACTGCATCTATTCCGAACAAATATACCAACACTGGTACAGTAAGTAATGAACCACCACCACCAATCAATCCCAGTGAAAGTCCAATAAATAAAGCCGTTATATACCCGATAATTTCCATACAGTTGTAAAGATGGTGAAATACAATAAATGAACGCGTTCTATTTATAACAGATCAACTCTTCTTACAAAGAAATAATTTCAATTTGGTTCCTTTACTCTTTTTAAAAATTTTGTTTTGGTATTCGTTAAAATTTCTTCTTAAAATTGCCTTTCGATTGTCGGGAATAGTTTTTCAATAGTGGTTGCCTGCATATGCTGGAAGTACAATAAACAAAGATGAAAAATTATTATGACATTGAAGGGAAACGTATTTTTGACAAAACAAAAACTATTGCTTAAAAATTTCTTTGATGAACGGTTGATAGAAGCGGGTTGCGACGAAGCCGGAAGAGGTTGCTTTGCCGGACCTGTAGTTGCTGCAGCGGTAATATTACCTTATGATTTTTATCACCCCTTGTTAAACGATTCAAAAAAAGTTACAGAATGCAACCGTAAAGAATTGAAAATTTATATTGAACAAAATGCTATTGCCTATGGCATTGCTCTTGTAGATGAGCAGGAAATTGATCGTATCAATATCTTAAAAGCTTCGATCAAAGCAATGCACCTTGCAATTGATCAATTAAAAATTACTCCGGAACTTCTACTCATTGATGGCAATCGTTTTATTAATTATAAAAAAATAAAACATACCTGTATAATTAAAGGAGATGGGTTGTATGCGTCTATAGCAGCGGCCAGCATTTTAGCCAAAACATGGCGCGATGAGTATATGCAAACACTTCATCAACAGTTTCCCTGCTATAACTGGAATAATAATAAAGGCTATGGAACGGCAGCTCACCGGATCGCTATTGAAGAACATGGTCTTTGTGTTTACCATCGAAAGTCGTTTAAATGCCAGCGCCCACAGCTATCTCTTTCTGTTTGATCTCTTTACCTTTTTTAGTAATTGCCGTTAAACCTGAGTACCCATTCATGGTCTTAGAAGGGTATATATTTTGAACCACTAAAATAAACTCATGAAAACAAAATTAGTTATAGCACTTGCTTTAATAATGGGATTATCCATTGGAAGTGCTGATGCGCAAATTGCAGTTGGCCGTCATCAAAAAGCCCGTATTGCACAGGGAGTACGTAATGGAGAACTTGCCCGTTTTGAAAGAAAACGCCTCGTAAAAGAACAACGCCGAATTCACAGGCATACGCGCCGGGCAAAATTAAATGATGGTCACATCGGGCCACATGAAAGACGGAGGATTGCAGGTGAAAAACGTAAAGCCAGCCGTCACATCTATCGCTATAAACACAATCGTTTTGACAGACCTTAATGAACTAAGCAATTGATCGATACCGTTATCCCGCTTTACCCAAAAGGTGAGCGGGATATTTTTATGCAAGGTCGGAAAAAAAACGTTTTTTAACTACGGGCCATTCTTCTTTAAGAATACTATAATAAATAGTATCTCGCCGGCGGTTACTATGCATCTGCATATGACTTCTTAAAACGCCTTCGGCATACATACCAATTTTTAGTAATGCCGCACGGGCTCTTTCATTTAAATAATCGGTTTTAATTTCTACGCGTTCTAATTGCATTGCTTCAAACGCGTGACTTAATAATGCAAATTTAGCATGGCGGTTAATACCTGTTCCCATAAAATCGACACCTAACCAACTCCATCCTATTTCAATACGTTTATCGAAAAAAGAAATATTTCCAAAACTGGTACTGCCACAAATTTCGTTGCTGTGTTTATCAATAATCAGAAACGGCATCCGGTTAAATGACGCTCGTGCCGTCAATGCATCGCTGATCCATCTTTTGAGTTCGTCTTCTTCCTCAAGGTTAAAAGTAAAATACTTCCATATATCGGCATTCTTTGTAAGTGGCAGAAGCGAACTAATATCTTCTTCCTTTAACAAACGTAATAATACACGTGGAGTTTCAAGTGTAAAGTGATCCGGAAAAAATTTCTGATAGTTTTGTTGTTGCATAATAGTTGCTTAATGATAATAAAAGCCAGCCCGCTTTTTTGTTTCCAATAGTTAGTGTTTCGGCCAGCTACCTAAACCTTGCCGGATTATTAATGGTTCTTCCTGGGTGCAATCTATAATAGTTGAAGGCACTATTCCGCCGATACCTCCATCAATTACATATTCTACCCGATTACCAAAAATTTCAAAGATAAGTTCGGGGTCAGTAAGTTCCTCTGTAATTTGCCCAGGAAGCGAAGCACTAAGCAATGGACGACCCAATTGCTTTATAATTGCCTGGGCAATATTATTATCGGGTATGCGTAACCCTATTGTCTCCTTTTTATTCTTGAGTATTTTAGGGACTTCTTTACTTGCAGGTAAAATAAATGTATAGGGCCCGGGAAGATTACTCTTTAATATCCGGTAAAGAGGAGTTGAGATACTTTTGGTGTATTTGCTTAAATCACTGAGGTTAGAACAAATAAAAGATAGTTGGGCTTTTTTGGGATCAATCTCTTTGATTCGGCAGATTCGTTCTATTGCTTTTTGTTGAAATATATCGCAACCCAATCCATAAACGGTATCAGTAGGATAGATAATCACTGCACCTTTTTCGAGGGCTTCCACAATAAGGTGAATCGATCTTGGCTGTGGATTATCGGGGTGAATTTGCAAAAGCATAATTCGAAAATTAATTATTTATATTCAAAATGTTGCTAATGTTTCAGATCATCTCTTTCTATTACTGTTATATTCAAAAAAATGAGGAGAGTAGGAATTAATATCCGTCGGATTAGGATGAATTTAATATTAAATTTGTCATTAAACCTTGGATATGCGTTTACTTCCCGTTGATGTGGTTAATTCGATAAGTCCGGAAGAATTCAAACAAAAATATTATCTGCCGCAGTGCCCGGTTGTTATTAAAGAGCTTGCAAAAGATTGGCCCGCCTACACCAAATGGAATTGGGATTATATTAAAGAAGTAGTGGGCGATAAAAAAGTTGGAATCTATAATAATATTAAGAGTGATTCCTATACACCTATCAATAAAGCAGACGACTATACTACCTTTGGTAACTACATTGATATGATTCGCCAGGGGCCCGCTGCGTGGCGAATATTTCTTTTTAATATTTTCAATCATGGGCCGCAACTTATTAATGACTTTACCTGGCCCGATCATTTAATGAAAGGTTTTGTGAAAAGAGTACCGATGTTGTTTACGGGTGGCGAGGGATCCATTACTCATCTTCATTTCGATATCGACCTTTCTCATATTTTTCATACACAGTTTTTAGGCAGGAAAAGAGTATTGTTATTTCCTTACAAAGAACAATACAAACTCTACCGCAAACCCTTTGAAGTTTTGAGTATGGCCGATTTTAGTAATTATTCCAATCCTTCACAAAGCAAGATTGATTTAAGAAAGTTTCCTGCCCTTGAACTGGTGAATGGAGTTGAAGTGATTTTGGAGCATGGAGATACTCTCTTTATGCCTGGTGGTTACTGGCACCATATGGAGTATCTGGAAAGTGGTTTTGCTATGAGCCTTAGAGCGCTGCAACCGACCCTTTCAGGTAAATTAAAAGGAGCCTGGAACATTACAGGCATGCGTTATATCGATACATTAATGAAAAAAACCATGCCATCCTGGTGGTATACTTATAAAAAAGGAAAAGTGTTTAATGCAGCCGAAAAAGAATTAACAAGCCTTAATCAATAATAAAGATTGCATTTTCTTGATGCAAGTTAATAGGAACCTGCCGTGTTGCGCTCAATTGAAAATAAATAAAAAAATAATTGATTATTAATTAAACACTCATTAATTTAGCCCTACCATTTAAGTGAAGCATTTGCTTCTACCTTGATAGTTCCTCATCCAACATCCTCCTTTTACAACCATCTGATTTCCCGTTTTATTCCAATTTCCAGTAGTATTGTTTTTTATAGCATATACTCTTTTCTGCCTACCCTGATAACTATTGATCTTGTTGACGCATTCTGATAATTGTTGAAAGCTATCTGTATTTGAACGATAACCAAAACTAACTGTATTCTGCACCTTAGGAGTTTACTACAGTTATTATTAAAACTTATTTTTCGCAAATTGGAACCTGTACTGATCGTTTTTTAGGACAGTATTTTTAATATACTTCTCTATTGAGGTGAGTATTTTTAATATATAATATACTTTTAAAAACAACGTATTAGCAACGCAATCAAAGTCTTTCTTTTTGTGGTTTCAGAGGTAAGCACAGGCCGGCGATTTCAATCGCTGGCATTTTTTTTATACAACAAAAGTCTTAATAGAAAAAAGGGAGAGAAACTTAATAAAAGGCTGAACCTTTTTATTTCTGCTATATATTTTATATACGTACTAAGCAATCGTCCAGGTCTCGTTACCACGTAATAATTTATCGAGATTCCCCTTGCCCTTTGAAGCAATTACATCATCAACTTGTTGTTGCATTACTACTTCATAACAAGGTCTGTCTGTTTCATAAAACACACCAAATGGTCTTGGGAGGTGTCCCTCAATACGCGGATCATCAAACATTCGAACAAGTATCTGAGCCTTATAAAAATCTTTATCATCATGTATCCATAAATCATCGGTACTTGCGCCCATGGTTATATCAACAACAACAGGTTTAAATCCGTCGAGTTTTATGCCTTTATCTTTTTGAGCCCCAAATAATAAAGGCTTTCCCTGTTCAAGAAAAAGTGTATTATCCAGTTTGGTTGCTTTCTCAGTAAAAGCTTCAAATGCACCATCATTAAAGATGTTACAGTTCTGATAAATTTCCAGGAAAGAGGCTCCTTTGTGTTTGTAACTGCGCATTAAAACTTCCTGCAAATGTTTTGGATCGCGATCCATACTGCGTGCAACAAAAGTAGCATCTGCTCCCAATGCTAAGGCAGCCGGATTAAAGGGATGATCAATACTTCCGTAGGGTGTAGATTTTGTAATCTTGTTTGGTTCGGAAGTTGGCGAATATTGTCCCTTTGTTAAACCATATATCTGGTTATTAAATAATAAAATGTTTACATCAAAATTTCTCCTTAATAAATGAATGGTGTGATTTCCTCCAATGCTAAGTCCATCGCCATCACCGGTTACAATCCACACACTTAATTCGGGACGTGAAGCCTTAAGACCTGAAGCTACCGCCGTTGCTCTTCCATGAATAGAATGCATGCCGTAGGTGTTCATATAATAGGGAAACCGGCTGCTGCAGCCAATGCCAGAAATAATTACAATATTTTCTTTCGGTATTCCAAGATTGGGCATTACTTTTTGAACCTGTGCCAAAATTGAATAATCGCCACAACCCGGACACCAGCGTACTTCCTGATCAGTTGCAAAATCTTTGGAGGTTAATGGCTGTGCAACAGTTGAATCACTCATAGAAAAAATATTATAATCAAATTTAATGAATCCAATGTTAAATAAAGAAGGATGAACGAATAATTAAAAAGAGAATTTCAAGTATTGGTTAACCAGCATAAAATTTAGTCTTTCCTTATCATTCTTACGGTAACAATTATTGCTTTTCATTTTCCATAAGTTCCTCCCAATATTCTGCCGCTCTGCGTGTATGTGGAATAACGATGGTACCACCTACTATATTTGCTACAGCAAAAATTTCATACAATTCGTCGGTATTTACTCCCAATTCATAACATTTGCCTACATGATATTTAATGCAATCATCGCATCGTAAAACCATACTGGCTGCAAGGCCCATCATTTCTTTTGTTTTTTTATTCAATGCACCGTCTTCGTAGGTATTTGTATCGAGGTTCCAAAGACGTTTCATTACAAGGTTATTCTTACTTAAAATTACTTCGTTCATTTTTATTCGGTATTCATTAAATTCATTTGCCAGTATTCCCATAAAAAATTTGTTTATTAGTAATTTGTTTTTCAATGCAAAGGTCGGGAAAAGGAAAAGGTTGATATTGTTGAATTTCGTAGATTTAATACTGGCGAATTTTTACCTTAAAACTTTTGCGATGAAAAAAAATATTTTATCTGTTGTTCTATTTAGTTATTTTTTTAGCACAAATGCGCAGCAAAAATTTAATGGAATAGATGTGAATATGGGTAATTTATTTCGCGTATCGGATGCAAAAAGCCGAAGCATAAGTCCTGAAAATTTTAACGGAGAAAAAGGTAAAGGGGGGATGGCCGTTACCGGAACGGGGTCGGGGCCATCCCGCGATTTGGGGAAAGGATGGAAAGTGAGCCCGAGTGTTCGTATAAAATCAAAAACAACTTTTACTGTTGCAGAAATCGAAGGATCAGGATCAATACAACATATTTGGATGACGCCTACTGGTACCTGGCGATATTCAATACTCCGATTCTATTGGGATGATGAAAAAGAGCCTTCTGTAGAATGCCCCGTTGGTGATTTTTTTGGAATGGGTTGGGGACAATATGCTAAACTAACATCACTTGCAGTAAATGTAAATCCTGGTAGCGCTTTCAATTGTTATTGGCCAATGCCGTTCAGAAAAAAATGCCGGATCACTATGGAAAATATTGGTAATGATGATATGATATTGTATTACCAGGTTGATTATATTCTTACGGAAGTTCCAACTGATGCGGCCTATTTTCATGCGCAATTTCACCGAACCAATCCGCTTCCTTATAAAGAAAACTATGTATTGCTTGATAACATAAAAGGCAAAGGTCAATATGTTGGTACCTATATGGCATGGGGTGTACATAATAATGGATGGTGGGGGGAGGGGGAAATAAAATTCTTTATAGATGGTGATACCGAATTTCCCACTATATGCGGAACAGGAACGGAAGATTATTTTTGTGGCTCTTATGATTTTGATACAAAGAAAAAAAATGCAGCAGGGCTGGAAGAAATAAATTATACAGAATTTAATACACCATATGCCGGTTTGCCCCAAGTTATCCGGGGCGATGGTCATTACAAAGTAATGCAGCGTTTTGGATTGTACAGGTGGCATATCAATGATCCAATTCGTTTTGAAAAAGATTTAAAGGTTACCATACAAGCCTTGGGCTGGAGAGAGGATGGGCGCTATTTACCGTTACAGGATGATATTGCATCAGTTGTTTTTTGGTACCAACTGGAACCTCACACTAGTTTTCCTAAATTACCTGAAAAAGATAAGTTGGAAGTGAACTAAACTACTTCTAACTATTATAGAGAGTAACTGCGGCAGCGGCTTGGCAATGTGGCGGCATTTGAAAAACATCCAGCCTGGAACCGCAGCCGAATAGAATTACTAATGTTGAGGATAACAACTAAAGTTCAA
>JANNEK010000192.1:0-43656 GCA_031378605.1 Chitinophagaceae bacterium
GGCAGGCGGATTATTTCTTATTTACAAATCGGTAATGGAAATCCATGCTAAACTGGAAGGCGAAGACCCAAACGCTAACCCGGAAAATAATAAGCCGCTTGGCTTTGGAAAAGCAATCGGGCAAATCATTTTGATTGATGCTGTATTTTCATTCGATAGTATTATAACGGCAGGGGGTACAGCAAAATTTGTTGAGATTATGATTGCTGCGGTAGTAATTGCTATGATTGTAATGTTTCTTTTCAGTGCAAAAATTTCTTCCTTTATCCACAAACATCCTACGCTTAAAATGCTTGCCCTTTCTTTCCTGGTGATGATAGGTATCAGCTTAATCGTAGAAGGCTGGGATAGTGAAACGGCACATCAATTACATCTTAAAAACTATATTTATTTCGGAATGGCTTTTTCTTTTGGAGTAGAAATGTTGAATATGACAATGACGAGCCGCGATAAAAAACGAAAATCACGTAAAGTAATACTTAATGAACCCTTTTTAAAAGAGAAGGAGGATTACTCATCTGATACGGCCAGCTAAAGCAACATACCTGGTAACTTAAACTGGTGTCAGATACAATAAGAATTGGGTATCCTTCTCATTAATTAACGTATGCTTTTTGGGAACTGAAAAGGCGAATTAAGTATCTATACATAATAACGTTGCCGCTACAACGCCCGCTGTTTCGCTTCTCAATCTCGAATTACCAAGACTAACCGGGATATACGACCGCTCCAAAGATTTTTCAATTTCATTCTTTGTAAAATCTCCTTCCGGTCCTATGCAAACAAGCGAATGCTGAAATTTTTTAAGTTCTCTGCTTAGAGCAGGTTTTTTATGATCATCGCAATAACCAATAAACAGATCATAATCAGGAAAATCTAATTCTATATAGTTATCGAATTTCAAAGGTTCCTTTAGTTGTGGTAGCCAACATTGCCTGCTTTGCAGCATAGCACTTACAAGCAAACCTACCATACGATCTTTGCGAAAATGTAAACGTTCGGTTCGTTCGCATAACAAGGGAATAATTTCACTCACACCTATTTCGGTTGCTTTTTCGAGAAACCATTCAAAACGGCTTGCATTTTTTAATAGAGAATGTGCAATAGTAACCTGATGCGATTTTCGAAATTCAAACTTCGCCGATTTTATTAAAACTTCGCAGTGTTTCTTATTATTATATAAAACTTCAGCTTTAATTAAATTTCCTTTTCCATCAGTGAGATGTAACTCCTCTCCGGCTTTCATGCGTAAAACACTCACTATATGTTTTGATGTTTCTTCATTCAGTGTAAGTGAATCACCAACCGCTCGTATTGAATCAATGTAAAAAAAAGGTAACTGCATTTGTAAAAATAGAAGGAACTTCTGAAACCAGAAAGAAAAAACCTATGCCATCCAGTTATGATTACTGCTTTCAAAATGCGGAACATTAAAAATTACCAGCAAAAAGAGAAGGGAAATAAGATCCTGGTTGAAGAAGTAGCGCACCTTTAGAAAGGTGATTCTTCACCATCGTCCATTGGCAAATCGTTCATCTTACTCCCCGCCTGAATATACAGTTTTGCGCCAGCACCCCCTTTAGTTCCCTCATCCGTTGATACAGGTCTCCAATTACCACCACCCATTCCTGCATTATCATCGCCTTCCCATTCTGTAAATTTTTGAATATGCAGTAAGGCCCTGAGTTTAACGGTTTCTAACGTACCATTACGGTGCTTTGCTATCCGAACATGGGTTTCTCCTTTATTACTTTCACCAAACTCATTGGCAGTAATATCATAATATTCCGGCCGGTACAAAAACATTACCATGTCGGCATCCTGCTCAATGGCGCCCGACTCCCGGAGATCACTTAACTGTGGAATTTTATTACCATCTTTTGCTCCTCGTTTTTCTACTTCTCTGCTCAATTGAGAAAGTGCAATTATAGGTACCTGTAATTCTTTCGCCAATCCTTTAAGATCTCGCGAAATTTTGCTGATCTCCTGTTCCCGGTTACTATTTCTGTCATTACTACCGCTCATTAACTGGAGGTAGTCAATAATAATCATTCCAATATTATGTTTGTTCTTTAACCTTCTGCACTTTGCTCGAAGCTCAAAAATATTTAATGCCGCGGTATCATCAATAAACATCGGAGCCTTGGCCAATTTCTGGATACCCTTTGCGTACAATTGTTTCATTTCATGTTCTTCAAGTTTTCCCCGGGCTATCTTCTCTAACCATATTTCACTCTCGGCACTCAATATACGCTGAACCAATTGTCCGGCACTCATCTCAAGACTAAAAAAAGCAATAGGTGTTGATTTTGTTGGATGCAGGCACGCATTTCGAGCAAGGTTTAAAGCAAAAGCTGTTTTACCAACTGAAGGCCGTGCTGCAAGGATAATCAAATCTGTATTTTGCCAACCGTAGGTTACCCTGTCTAAAGATGCAAATCCAGTAGGAACGCCCGTAATATCTTCATTACGGTGTCGCATATCCTCAATACGCTGTACTGTTTTTACGAGCACAGTATCGATACTATCAAAATTTTTACGGAGGTGATTGTTCGTGATCTCAAAAAGTTTGCTTTCTGCATCGTCCAGTAAATCAAAAACATCTGTACTGTCTTCGTAAGAGTCACTGATGATTTCGCCACTAATTCGGATCAATTCTCGCTGAATAAATTTTTGAAGGATGATACGCGAATGTGCTTCGATATTTGCTGCAGAAATAACCGCATTGGTAAGTTTAGTAACATAATAGGGGCCGCCAACCATTTCCAATTCTTCACGAGTCTTTAATTCCTCCACCACCGTTAATATATCAATAGGCTGATTTTTTTGTTGCAATCCTTGCATTGCGCGATAAATCCGCTGATGACCGTCAGTATAAAAACATTCAGGTTTTAATATTTCAACTACTGCATCAAACGCACTTTTTTCTAACATAATTGCACCGAGTACAGCTTCCTCCAGGTCTTTGGCCTGAGGGGGCACTTTTCCATATACCATTGTGCTGAGATCGGATGAACTTTTGCGTCTTGTTTTATTTCTGTCTTTATTGAGGTTTGTTAAATCCATTGTTATTCAAAAAAAATTAAACCATTCGTTTAAAAATACTATTTGGTTTTCTGTAAAAAATGACAATAAAAATTATGTGCCACATCAATTGGATATTCCAACGAATGACCTGCGGGCTCGTTCCACTCTTGTGTTAATTAATTATTATTCCACCGTTGCGAGAATGTTACCCATCAAGTCAGTGAGCGAATATAACGATGGGCACCTTGCAAAAGTCAGAAAATACAAACTAAAATTTATTGCCATTTTGTTCTGCGGGTTTTCCACAACCTAAAGCCTTTCTTCACAAGATTTACCGGCTTATTCACAATTTAAAAAAAATAGACACCATTTGAAAGTAGAAGTTAACAACAGATGTGCGAAACATTTTCTCCAAAAAAATTTGGCATTCAACTGTTAATTTCAATTAATATATCCATTAACATTTCACGAGCTTTTGTTAAATCAAGAACCTTTTATGGTTATTTGTTGATTCGCCGACATCTTAATAGCGACTACAGACTAGAAATTATTTTAGATAGCTCTCAATTCTTTCCTAAATAAAACTTTTCTCAGAGGCTGTCTAAAAATGATTTTATATTTTTTTGTATAGCCGCTGATGTAGTACGGATAAGTTTTCCTAGTTGAGGTTTTTTAATCTGCGAATCTGCGGCTTATATTATTAGAAGTATGAATTTTATACAGGTTCTCAAAGAAATGAACTTAAACTATTGTGCTTTAAAAAGGGAAAAAATAAATTACCTTGTATAATGAAAAAAATTAACCAACTACTATTTGTTGCCACCATTTTCTTTTTTCCACCTCAATTTTCCAAAGCCCAAAGTAATAATACAAGGATTAACCATTTAGCCATTTATGTAATGGATCTTCAAAAGAGTACCGATTTTTATCATGATATTATTGGGCTAGATACGATCCCGGAACCTTTTCATGATGGCAAACATACCTGGATGAAGATTGGACCAGGGTCTTCTTTGCATATTATTCAGGGCGCAACATCCAAAAAAGAATATTATAAGGGCAACCACATTTGTTTTAGTATCTCTTCAATGGAAAAATTTGTTGAAACCCTTCGAAAAAGAAATATCCCCTGGGAAGATTGGGCAAATACTAAAATGTCAATAACTACTCGTGTTGATGGGGTAAAACAATTATGGCTCCAGGATCCAGACGGTTATTGGATAGAAATGAATGATGCAAAAGAATAAGCAATCGCTTTCTTCCCTATCATTCAATTATCTTTGTTACAGTATAAGCTGTCCATTAGGTTGGACTTTAAGAATATTTATTTATCATGACTATAAGTTACAATTGGGTGAGTGAATATCTGCCAGCGATTGACGCAGGTTTATCGTTTACGGTTAATCCTGAACGCTTGAGTAAAATTTTGACTTCGATAGGACTTGAAGTAGAAAGCATGGTTTCTTTTGAAGAAATTAAAGGCGGTTTGAATGGACTGATCGTTGGTGAAGTAATGCATTGCGAAAAACATCCCAATGCCGATAAGTTGTCGTTAACAAAAGTAAATATCGGTGGTTCCGATTTGATACAGATCGTATGCGGCGCTTCCAATGTAGCAATCGGGCAAAAAGTAGTGATAGCACCGGTGGGCGCTACCATTTTTCCATATAAAGGAGACTCACTGACGATGAAAGTTGCAAAGATTCGAAATATAGAAAGTTTTGGAATGATATGCGCTGAAGATGAAATTGGGCTTAACGATAATCATGATGGAATATTAGTATTACCTGAACACCTAAAACCAGGTACGCCGGCTTCAGATTTTTTTAAGCCTTATACTGATTGGATTTATGAAATAGGCCTTACACCCAACCGTATGGATGCAATGAGCCATATGGGCATCGCAAAAGATGTTTGTGCCTATCTTTCCCATCATAATAACAAAGAGCTTAATCCAATAACATTCTTTAAAGATTCATTTGAATCTAAAAGCAATTCACTTCCTATTGATGTAATTATTGAAAATAGTAATGCCTGTCAACGCTATAGTGGCGTGAGTATAAAAAATATTGTTATTAAAGAAAGCCCCCATTGGTTGCAACAAAAATTAAAATCGATTGGTCAGCGGCCTATTAACAATATTGTAGATATCACAAATTTTGTTTTACATGAAACCGGGCAGCCTTTGCATGCATTTGATATTTCGGCTATCAAAGGAAATAAAATCATCGTAAAAAATTTACCGGAGGGAACTTCTTTTGTTACATTGGACGAAAAAGAAAGAAAACTTTCGGGATCGGATCTTATGATCTGCAATGGCAACTCGGAGCCTATGTGCATAGCGGGAGTTTTTGGAGGATTGTTAAGTGGGGTTTCAAAAGAAACTAAGTCAATCTTCCTGGAGAGCGCCTGGTTTAATCCGGTCGATATTCGTAAAACATCCTTTCGGCATGAATTGAGGACGGATGCCGCTACCCATTTTGAAAAAAATACAGACATCAGTAATACAGTGAATGTATTGAAAAGAGCAGCCTTGCTTATAACTGAACTAACGGGCGGTGAAATTGCTTCAGAAATTATTGATATTTATCCCAATGCTAAACCAAAAACGCATGTAACGCTTACTTATTCATTCTTAAAAAAATTGAGTGGTAAAATATACGCATCATCGCTGGTAAAAAATATACTTAGGAGTTTAGGATTTGAATTTTTGAAAGAGGATTCAGACAGTATAACAGTTGCCGTTCCCTATAGCAAACCCGATATTAATATGGCCGCTGATATTGTTGAAGAAATTATGCGTATTGACGGATTAGACAATATTGAAATTCCTGTTTCAATAACAATTTCCCCATCGGTTGAGACCTTTGGATACAAACATATATGGAAAGAAAAAATTGCCAATTATTTGGTGGGATTAGGATTCAATGAAGTTTTTACGAATTCCATTACAAATGCTGCCTATTTTAATAAGGAGGATCTCGAAAAAACAGTAACCCTTTTAAACAACCTGAGCGCGGATCATAACATTATGCGTCCTTCAATGTTGGAAACCGGATTAGAATGTGTTTCGTATAACCTAAATAGAAAAAACAACAATCTTCGATTTTTTGAATTTGGTAAAATTTATACAACACAGAAACCAGGACAGTATAACGAAGCCAATCACCTCTGTTTATATATTACCGGAAACGATAGTGAAGATTCTTGGAAAAGAAAAGGTTACCCCGCTGACCAGTATTCTATGAAAGGGATAATTAATAATCTCTTTCAATTAATGGGATTAAAAAAAACTACCTGGGAAACGGGATCTAATCGAAAACTGCAGTCCTGCCTTCTTGTTAATTACGGAACAGAAAATGTTTGTGAGCTAGGAATCGTTCAATCAAATGAATTAAAAAAATTCGATATCAAACAACCTGTTTTTTACGCGAGTATGTATTGGGATACCTTATTAAACCTGGTATATAATAATGATCTTAAGATTTCAGAATTACCGAAACAATTGCCCGTGTACCGTGATCTTGCAATGATCGTTCCATCATCCCTATCATTCGGCGAAGTGGAAAAAACGGTGAAAACTCTACCCATTGATAAACTTCAGGAAATAAAATTGTTTGATATTTTTGAAAGTGAAAAATTAGGAAGAGATAAAAAATCACTGGCGCTGAGTTTTACGTTTCTGGACAATGAAAAAACGCTCAACGATAAGGAAATTGATAGTATGATGAGCGATATTATGGTTGCCCTGGAAAAAAAATTAGAGGTAGAAATTAGAAAATAAGATTTTATATGGAGCAACAATTAAAACGAATTCAGGATAAACTTCAGCATTTGCTGAAACAATACCAGTTGCTTCATAAAGAAAATGAAAAGGTGCTAATTGAGAATACAATACTAAAAGAAAATTTAAAGAACGGAAACACTCAAAAAGATGTTTTAGAACAGCGGGTAGCAGCGCTTAAGCTTGCCGATGGAAACATCTCAGAGAATGAAAAAAAGGAGTTAGAAAAACGAATGAATGGATACCTCCGGGAAATTGACCGGTGCATTGCAATGCTGGAAGAGTAAAATCATACACGCTTTACCATCCGCATTTTTAATTCATCCTCGCCCTGAGAAAGTTCCAATGTGTAAACACCATAAGGAAGATCGTTTAGGCCTTTCCAGGTTACGGTACTTTCTCCTAATGTCATGTTGGTTTCCAGGCGACTACATTCATATCCTTTGTCATCCCGAAGAATGGCTTTAAGACTAGCGCAGAGAGGGGCTTCTAATTCAAAAGTCAACGCGTCAATAAACACGGGCGACTTAATTTTTGCTATCATTTGATCGTCAGGTTTTGGTGATTGTCTTCATGGGATACTTTAACTTAATCATCCAAAATGACCCTTTAATTGTTAGTCTGAATTGACCATGTGAATTAAATGTGGATAAAAATAAAGGAACCATTTGAAATAACCAAGATATGGATACATTAATTCCAATAAATATTATCATCGCCGATCGAAGCTATCGGGTAAAGGTTGAACCTAAAGACGAGGAAGTTGTTCGGAGAACATTAAAAGAAATTAATGACAAAATCATTGAATTCAAAACAATGTTTTCAGGGAAGGATATGCAGGATTATGTATCCATGGTAATTCTTTGGTATGCTACCCAGCAACAGAAGGAGCAGGTTGTTGGTTTTTCAAAGGCAACTGAGGATTCGCTTAATAAATTAGAAAGCTTATTGGACAATACAATAAAATAGGTGTTCCCGCTCTTTAATCTTTGAATCTACCTCCAAAATAACAGATATGGAAAATTGGATTAATTGATTGCCGCTCTTACTAATTAATTTAATTGCTAACCTATTTTTAAACTTTCTTCCAATTGCTTTCTTAATAATTCATACTAATAAACTATTTACTTTTAGAACATTGATTTAATTATTTTGGGTTATTGATCAGAAAGGGAATTTTGTAAACCGACCGCTTTCATAAATTACTCTATTATGTCCAATCCCTTCTGTTTGGTAGGGTAATTTCCGTATTTTCGCAAGCCTACGAGCGTTATGGAACAAAAACATAACATGGAACGGATACATGCTAAAATAGAATCATTAAAATCATTGAAAGATAATGGAACCGAACACGTTAACTTATATAATTGGTGGAATTGCGCTACTGGCCGGACTACTGGCCGGCAAATTAATTTTTGCAAAAAACACGAGCCGAAAAGTTCAGGAAGCCGAAGCACAGGCTCAGAATTTGATTAAAGAAGCTCAGCTTAGGTCAGAGACATTAAGAAAAGAAAAAGAACTTGAAGTAAAAGAAAAATTTATTCAGCTAAAATCTGCCCATGAAAAAGAGGTAATGGAACGTAACCGAAAAGCTACTGAGTCGGAAAACAGGATCAGGCAAAAGGAACAAAGTATAATTCAAAAAGAAACAGGGCTTGACAAACAATTAAAAGATAATGAGGCCATAAAAGACAACCTTAACCGGCAAATTGATGTTGTAAATTTAAAAAGAACTGAGCTTGAAAAACACCAGGAAGAACATATCCGCCGCTTAGAAAAAATTGCGGGCCTTACGGCAGACGAGGCAAAAAATCAGTTAATAGAAAGTTTAAAGAGCGAAGCACATTCACAGGCACTCGGCATACAACAGGAAATAGTTGATGATGCAAAACAAAAAGCGAACAAAGAAGCGCGAAAAATTATCATTCAAACGATTCAGCGTACTGCTGCTGAACAGGCCATTGAAAACTCAATCACAGTTTTTAATCTTGAAAGTGATGAGATTAAAGGTCAGATTATTGGAAGAGAGGGTCGCAACATTCGGGCGATTGAGGCTGCCACAGGAGTTGATTTAATTGTTGATGATACCCCTGAGGCGATCATTCTTTCTTCTTTTGATCCACTCAGAAGAGAAATTGCCCGCTTAAGCTTACAAAGGCTGGTTTCTGATGGTCGAATTCATCCTGCGCGAATAGAGGAAGTCGTTGAAAAAACTAAGAGACAAATAGAGGAGCAGGTGATGGAAATTGGAGAAAGAACAGTTATTGAATTAGGTATTCATGGACTTCATAAAGAATTAGTAAGAATGGTTGGGCGAATGAGGTTCCGATCATCTTATGGACAAAATCTATTGATGCATAGTCGGGAAACTGCCAATCTTTGCGCAACAATGGCTGCTGAACTTGGTCTTAATCCTAAGCTAGCAAAAAGGGCTGGTCTTTTACACGATATTGGTAAAGTACCTGATGAAGAATCAGAGTTAAGTCATGCTTTATTAGGTGCAAAATTGGCGGAAAAATATGGCGAAAACCCTGCTGTAATAAATGCCATCGGTGCACACCACGATGAGATGGAAATGCAGTATGTTATTTCACCAATCGTCCAGGCCTGCGATGCAATAAGCGGGGCTCGCCCTGGCGCCAGAAGAGAAATTATGCAGCAATATTTGCAGCGTATCAAGGACCTGGAAAATCTTGCTATGGCCTATACTGGAGTGGAGAAAGCATATGCTATACAAGCGGGTCGTGAACTTCGTGTAATTGTTGAAGCAGATAAGGTAAGTGATGCCGATTCTGATAAACTTTCCTTCGAAATTGCTCAGAAAATTCAAAATGAAATGACTTTCCCTGGCCAAATAAAAGTAACAGTAATACGGGAAAAAAGAGCTGTAAACGTTGCCCGCTAATAAATTAAAAAAAATAAAAATTTCTAGTAATTAAGCCTTTTAAAAAACTTTAGTCATCAAACCGCAAACTCTCAACTTTTTAGTTACTTTTGCAATCCTTAAATTTATTAGCTATGAACGCAGCAGTACAGTTTGTACACGAGCAGTTGACAGGTAAAAAAGAATTTCCGAAGTTTAAAGCCGGTGATAATGTGACGGTTAACTATAAAATTGTAGAAGGTGGGAAAGAACGTATCCAGAGTTTTCGGGGCGACGTTGTCAAGCGTCAGGGAACTGGTCATACAGCCTGTTTCGCCGTTCGAAAAATATCTGATGGCATTGGCGTGGAAAGAACTTTTCCTTTATTTTCTCCCAATATCGATTCAATTGAATTAAACAAGTCTGGACGTGTACGTCGGGCAAAATTGTATTTTCAACGTAGCAGAAGCGGAAAAAGTGCTCGAATTAAGGAAAAGCGAATGGCAACTGACGTTTCTAAGTAAGTTACTTTATTATATTCTCAATCAAAAAGAAGTTCAATTTTCATTGAGCTTCTTTTTGATTGAGATAGTTCGAAGTCTTTTCCTGAGTTCCGCATTGGACACCCAAGGCAAAATAAAGACTCTGAGAATTGCATAAACATACTTTTTATAAAAATTATTTTTCAAATATTCGATTCTAACGACATTCAATCAGTTTTTGGTGTCCCAATGCGGAAAACAGGAGATAGTTCGAAGTCTTTTGTCTTCCTTTGTTTAAGGATATAAGTTGCATTATTTATCTAAACGATCTACCTTTAAGTATTACGCTGATTAAAAGTAGCATTGTTAAAGATTGGCATTTATTTAAGTTAAGCGTCTTCTTTTAGCTAGTCAGTTGTAAAGACAAAAATGAAATTATTTAGTAAAAAACATAACTTGCATCTTTAATTTAATTCAATTAAATCATACATATGAAATACAATTTTTTATTAAGCATGCCGGGGGGAACTGAATGGATATTAATAATTCTTGCTGTACTAATTTTGTTTGGTGGCAGAAAGATACCAGAATTTATGCGCGGCATCGGAAAAGGAATCCGGGAATTTAATGATGCAAAGAATAATGTAAAAAAAGAAATAGAGGATGGAATGGTTGAAAAAGACAAACAAACTCCTTCAAATCATTAACTCCAAACTACATTTCCCCCAATAGATTTTGCTTCCAAAAATGGTAAATGATTTGTTTACCTATACTTCAATAGAACAATACCATAAAGATTTACTGAACAGCCATACATCATGTGTAGAGGCTGTTCAGTTTTATTTACAATCAATTAAAAATAACAAGCGACTAAACGCTTTTGTAAATGTGTATGAAGAGGAAGCACTTCAAAGAGCCAGTTCATTAGATTTACTTAGAACTTCCGGATCACCAATTGGAAAATTGCATGGTGTAGTAATTGCGATAAAGGACGTTATATGCTTAAAAGACCATCCTGTTTCGGCTGCTTCAAAGATTCTTCACAATTTTACATCGATTTATAATGCTACGGTTGTTGAAAAATTATTGGCCGAAGAAGCAATTATTATTGGACATACCAACTGCGATGAGTTTGCTATGGGGTCAACGAATGAGAATTCTGCCTATGGGAATGTTCTTAACGCTATCGACGAAACGAGGGTACCAGGTGGTTCCTCCGGTGGATCTGCAGTGGCTGTTCAATCGGATTGCTGTATGGTTAGCCTTGGTAGCGATACTGGCGGTTCAGTGCGCCAACCCGCAGATTTTTGCGGAATAATTGGACTTAAACCAACCTATGGAAGGATATCCCGGTATGGATTAATCGCGTATGCTTCTTCTTTTGATCAAATTGGAATTTTCGGAAAAGAGATTGCTGATGTAGCCCTTCTTTTGGAAGTGGTCAGCGGAAACGATGATTTTGATACCACAGCTTCTTCAGTGAAAATTGATGCGTACTCTAAGCAATTAACCCAAAACATCAGACCATTACGAATTGCATTTTTTAAAGAAACATTGGAAAGCAAATCAATTGACCCGGAAATTGGTGAAAAAATAAAAAATTTAATTGAAAAACTCAATCAAGATGGTCATACGGTAGAGCCTGTTGAATTTCAATATTTCAACTATATAATCCCGACTTATTATATTTTAACAACAGCAGAAGCTTCCTCTAATCTTTCAAGGTTTGACGGAGTAAAATTTGGTTCCAGGTATGTGGATAAAAAATCCAGCCTTAAAGAGTTTTACTGCCAAACAAGGTCGCAGGGTTTTGGATGGGAAGTAAAGAAAAGAATTATGCTGGGCAGTTTTGTTTTAAGCTCGGGATATTACGATGCTTATTTTACGAAAGCGCAGCAAGTAAGAAGACTATTGGTAGAAAAAACCAACGTGATTTTCAACCAGTTTGATGCTATAATTTTACCAAATTCACCCAGAACAGCCTTTGCTTTTGGTGAAAAAACTGAAGACCCGATAGCCATGTATCTAGCTGACATATTTACAGTTTTCGCTAATTTAACCGGCTTGCCAAGCATTTCTTTACCCCTTTTTTGGCACAGTAATGGCTTACCATTTGGAGTTCAGGTTATGACTAACCAATTTTCCGAGTTATCTTTGCTACAGCTCTCCAGTACCTGGATGAAGCAATACAAAGAAAAACGGAAATGAGAAACCTGGTAAATTCGACCCTCCGTGTAAGCTACTATTTGTCTCCAACTATCCTTTGATTTAAAAATCGTTAGTATCCTTTGTAGAACTATTTCCAGTTCAATTATCCTTTGTTAAAACATCATTTTAATCCATTCCTTTTGACGGGTCGGTATTGTTGAGTAAATAAAATGATGATGAAACAAAAATTAATACTTCTTTCTTTTTTATGTATTGGATTGCTATCTATTGCAAACGCCGGCAATGGTAGAAAGAACAAGAAACCTGCTTCGAAATCGGTTAATACGGTTACCAAAAAAAATAAGCTTAACAGTCTAAAAGATACTTTACAAACCCCAGAATCGGTTGGGAGTTTGAATAGATCTGCTGCTCCTGGTATTTCTGACTTATATGAAGCCGCAGACAATAGCTCAAACGGAGTTAAATTAAATCCAAGGGCCGTAAATTTTGTGCAGGATTATATGGCTGCAAATACCAAAGATCTCTTGAAAATAAAAGATTGGGGACGTCCATATTTCAACATGATTGATGCAGTATTTACAAAGTATAATTTACCTGTTGAATTGAAATACCTTGCTGTGATTGAATCAGAATTGAAATCAACTGCTGTTTCATGGGCTGGTGCAGTTGGGCCCTGGCAATTTATGCCAGTTACTGCACGTGAACTGGGCTTGAAAGTTACTCATAAGGTTGACGAAAGGACAAATTATCAAAAGAGCACGATTGCTGCTGCTAAATACTTAAGAGATTTATATGCACAGTTTGGGGATTGGTTATTAGTTATTGCCGCTTACAATGGGGGGCCGGGAAATGTAAATAGTGCAATTAAAAAAAGCGGTGGAAGCCGAAATTTTTGGACAATTCAACGGTACCTACCTAACGAATCCCGCAATCACGTAAAAAAATTCATTGGTACCCATTATATTTTTGAAGGGCAAGGAGGAGTGACAACTCTTACAAAGGCCGAAACCGTTGAACAAATCAGCGCCGTTTCCCAACTACTTTCAAATCGGAACCTGAGTGCTAAAGAACTTGCTGGTGTTAAGACAGCCAAAGTATCTGGGAAATATCATTCAGTGGTAATTGCCAAAATAATAATGATGAATATTGAAGAGTTCAACCGCTATAATCCCAACTTCGACAGGGTGATGGCAACCGCTGATAATACCTATGAGCTTAAGCTCCCGGAAGAGAAAATGGAATTATTTGTAAGTAATAAATATCAAATATTGAATGAATCGGTGCAAATGCTATTGAGCGGAGCATCCGTTTCAGCGATAACCACCACAGTTTCCAGACCTCTGGTTGATAAATAATTTTTTAGATTACATAACCTTAGAAGGGTATTGGCTTTAATTAGTCAATACCTTTTTTATTACTTCCACTTTTAACAAGCATTCTTCGTATTCCTTCTCTGCGTCACAATAAAATGTTATTCCCGATCCTGCCTGGTAGGAGAGATATTTTGAAGCAGAATTGTACAATATACTTCGGATAACCACATTAAAATCGAAGTCACCATCTGGAGTAAAGTAACCAACAGCGCCTGAGAAAATTCCCCTTTTTGTTCTTTCATATTGTTCAATGGCCTCCATTACACGTTTTTTGGGTGCGCCGGTCATGGATCCCATCGGAAAAGTGGCCCGGATAATATCAACTGGTTTGATCTCTTCCAACAATATACCTTTAACTGTAGAAATCAATTGATGAACTTGCGGAAAGGTGTAAACGCCGAATAATTCCACTACTTCTACTGTCCCTTCTTCACAAATTTTAGATAGATCGTTTCGTACAAGATCTACTACCATAACATTCTCAGATCGCTCTTTTTGATTTTGTTTCAAACTCATTTTGTTTTCGTTGTCCCTTACTTCATCCTCAAGATCTCTGGACCAAGTTCCTTTTATGGGTTGAGAAAAAATATGATTTTGTGTTTTTTTTAAATAGCGCTCGGGACTTTCGCAAAGTAGGTATTGATCATTTAGCCGGTAAAATGCTCCATATGGGTTTGGCGACATTTTTCCCAGCGAGACGAATGTTGACAGTGGGTCAATTATTATGTTATTATCATAAAACTCCTGGCAAAAATTAATTTCATAAAAATCGCCTTTCAAAATATGATCCTTCAATTTTTTAATAATATCAACGTATTCTTCTCGTGTAAACCGGCTTTTGATTGTTGCAGAAACCGGCGAAGGACGAATAGACGAAGAAGAGTTTAATATTTGTTTGCAGATTAAGTCTGCTTCGTTATTAAAATCCCCAATAGAAATGTTTTCTTCTCTCAATAGGATTACAACTTCCGGAACAAATAAAAAAATATCTGGAAACTGCACATAATCTTCATTAGATGAACTAAGATTCTCGATTTCATTTTTTAAATCATACCCCAAATGGCCAAAAACCCACTCGTCTTCCAAAGACAAAAAAGATTCCATTGAATTCAATCCCTCCCCTCGTGGAGCTTGCAACTGCCGAATGCTGCCTACCGCCAATAAACACTCAACAGTTGAGGAAGTATGATGATATTGGTGATTATCCAAAAAACAAAAAATGTTGAACTGCTGTGCCCAGTTCAACATCTGTATTTTAATTTGCTGAAAGTTGCTTATTGAATAAGAAGTAAATACTCTACTCACATTATTTAATCCGTCGTGAAAGCATCCGAACGTTAAAAATCATCTTCCTCGTCGTCAAATCCGCTATCGTTAAACAAATCCATATCTTTAAATTCTTCATCAACGCCAAGGTCTTCTTCTTCCTTACCCTTTTTTGCAGCCCCGCCTGTAGCTTTCTTAACTTTTGATTTCGGTAAATCAAATTCCTCAAAGTCGGGATCCCAACTTTCTTCTTCCTCCGGTTTATCCCAATCATCAACTGCCTCTTCAGCATCTTCTTCATCATCATCGTCCTCTTTGCCTTTTTTAGACGATACCTTTCCCGCGTTTGCAGCTTTAGTTGTTTCTTCATCATCATCTACTTCATCCTCATCGTCCTCTTCTAATTGCTTTGCAGGCTTAGAAGAAACTTTCTTATTAGCTTCTTTCGATTCTTTAGGTGCAGACTTACTGCTTTCAGTTTTTCCTTTAATAGATTTTGCCATTTTCCAATAAGATTATGGTGTAAAATTTCAGCGAAGTTTTTAATTAGCCAAACTTTTTTTTATCTTTTTTTAATTTTCCTGATTCAGCATAAAATTATACAATTTCTATTAGTTGATCCCTGCCTGGTCCGTTTGATATCCAGAAAACAGAAACACCCAGATATTGATTTATAAAAGTAATATACTTTTTTGCAGCATCAGGTAAATCATTCGATAATTTTATAGCAGTTATATCTTTTTTCCAACCAGGAAACACTTTTAATTCGGGTTCAATTGACAGCCTGGTCATCTGAAAAGGAACTTCATTGGTAGATTGGCCATTAATTTTATAGGAAGTACAAACCTTCAATTCTTCAAAATCATCCAATACATCTGCCTTGGTCATAACTAGTTTAGTAACTCCATTTATCATACAGGCAAAGTTCAATGCTACCAGATCAATCCATCCACATCGTCGTGGTCTTCCAGTGGTCGCTCCAAATTCACTTCCAACTTTTCTTAATTCTTCACCAATTGAATCATCTAACTCTGTTGGAAAAGGTCCACTGCCAACTCGGGTACAATAAGCTTTTGTTACACCAATAACATCTCTAATTTTTTGAGGAGCTATACCCAGGCCGGAACATACTCCAGCCGAAATCGTATTGGAAGAAGTAACGAAAGGAAAAGTACCAAAATCTACATCCAGCATACTACCTTGTGCTCCTTCGGCCAGCACTTTCATTCCCTGCTTAATTTTATCGTTAATAAAATACTCTCCATTAACAATTTTAAATTGCCGCATAAACTCAATCCCTTCAAAAAATTCTTCTTCCCAGGCCGAAATATCTTCATTAAAATTTAAACTATCCAATAACCGTTGATGCTTTAAGCGCAGTTTTATATACTGAGTAGTAAAATTTTTATCGAGTAAGTCACCAACGCGCAAACCATTACGCCCGGTTTTATCCATGTATGCCGGCCCTATTCCTTTTAGTGTTGAACCGATCTTTTCATTTCCTTTTGCAAGTTCAGATGCTTTATCAAGCGCACGGTGAGTTGGAACAATCAGGTGTGCCCTCTCGGATATGTACAAGTTTTTTCTGTAATCAACTCCAAATGATTTAACAGCATCACACTCTTTTCTTAAGGTTACGGGATCTAATACAACTCCATTCCCAATCAGGTTTATTTTATTTTCATGAAAAATACCAGAGGGTATTTGATGCAATACAATCTTATTGCCATTAACATATAGGGTATGCCCTGCGTTGGGGCCTCCCTGGAACCGTGCTATAATATCATAATTGGGAGCAAAGTAATCAACAATTTTTCCCTTACCCTCGTCGCCCCATTGAAGGCCTAATAAAACATCTACCATTACAATAACTTTTGAAGTTGAATTTCCAAAGCCGCAAAAATAGGGTAAACAATATGTAATAACATATCAACTAAAAAAATGTGTGCAAATACATTATGCATCGGTGTCGTATCTGTCAACTGTTTCAATACCAGGTAGTTTTTTTAGCCGTTCCAATAATTCTTCCAACTCCTCTTTATCATGTACATACACTTTTATATTTCCATGAAAAAGTCCTTCTCTTGCTTCAATGGTCAATGCATTAATATTAATTTTTAACTCGCCGGAGATAAGATTGGTTATTTTATGAATTACTCCAACATCATCCATTCCAATTATTTTTAAACCGGTCAAGAAAGATATCTCTTTATTTTTAGCCCATTTCGTTTTTACCACCCGATGGCCATAACTGGCCATAAGTTTTGTTGCATTGGGGCAATTCGTTCTATGAATCGTTAATCCCTTTCCGGTAGTTACAAAACCAAACACATCATCGCCCGGAATAGGTTTACAACAATTAGCCAGGTTATAAACGATTCGATCGCTACTTTCTCCAAAAATAATAAGCTCAGTATCTTTTTTTGAAAGAGAAGTATGAGAATGATCGCTTTTAAGCTCAGCAATAGGTTTGTTTGGCTTCGGGGGGTCCAGTTTATCTCCCAACAAATTAAATTCCTTTAATTCTTTGAGATCAACATTCTTAATCGATATCTGGTAAAATAAGTCGAGTGAAGAAGGAAATTTATAATACGATGCAAGTATATCTGCATTATGTTGATTAAAGGCCGCACCCATTCCTTCAAGTTTTCGCTGCAAAATATATTTGCCTTCATCTGCTACTTTCCGTTTTTCTTCTTTAAGTGCATCTTTAATTTTACTCTTGGCTTTAGCTGTAACTACTATTCCTAACCAATCGTCGTTTGGTTTTTGTTTAGTAGAAGTGATTATCTCTATCTGATCGCCACTTCGCAATTTATGGCTAATCGGTACAAGCTTGTGATTTACCTTGGCGCCAATACATTGAGATCCGACCGCACTATGAATCGAAAATGCAAAATCGAGGGCGGTGGATCCAATTGGTAACATTTTTACATCTCCCTTTGGCGTATAAACGTAAATCTCTTCGGCAAGAAAACTTGTTTTAAAATCCTGTAAGAAGTCTATTGAATCACTATCCTGAGTGTTTAACACTTCGCGAATCTGTTGAAACCATTTATCAAATCGACTTTCGTCAGCAGCTCCTTCTTTATACTTCCAATGAGCAGCCAGCCCTTTCTCAGCAATTTCATTCATTCGTTTGGTGCGAATCTGAACTTCAACCCATTTCCCCTCAGGCCCCATTACAGTAGTATGCAACGCTTCATACCCATTCGATTTAGGATTGCTTAACCAATCTCTAAGCCGTTCTGGTGATGGAGTATACTCGTCCGTTATAAATGAATATACTTTCCAGCACTCTTCTTTTTCTTTTTCAGTTGAAGAATTTAGAATAACCCTGATTGCAAACAAGTCGTACACTTCTTCAAAATCTACTCCCTTATTTTTCATCTTAGTCCAAATAGAGTGAATACTTTTAGGGCGGCCAAAGATTTCAAAATCAAAATTGGCTTTGTCGAGTTTATCTTTAATGGGTTTGATAAATTCATTGATATAACGGGTGCGCTCTCGACGCGTTTCTGAAAGTTTTCGGGCAATTTCTCTATATGCATCTGGCTCCATATATTTCATAGCCAGATCTTCTAATTCAGTTTTAATATTATATAAACCCATTCGATGCGCGAGCGGGCCATAAACATAAACGGTTTCTGAAGAAATTTTTAATTGCTTTTCTCTTTTCATGCTATCCAACGTTCGCATATTGTGCAGGCGATCGGACAGTTTGATAAGTATTACTCTTGGGTCATCGGTAAGCGTAAGTAATATTTTTTTAAAATTCTCTGCCTGTTGAGAAGCATTTACGTCGATAATGGTAGATATTTTGGTAAGGCCATCAACAATACGGGTGATTTCATTCCCGAATTCGCGCTCAACATCTTCAAGGGTAATATCGGTATCCTCTACCGTATCGTGCAATAAAGCACAGATAGTGGAACGAACCCCAAGGCCAATTTCTTCTACACAAATTCGAGCAACCGATAATGGATGAAGGATATAAGGTTCACCACTTTTTCGCCGCATTGTTTTATGTGCATCGGCAGCCATTTCAAAAGCAACTCTTACTAATTCCTTATCGCCTGTTTTTAATGTAGGTTTTAACCCTCGCAAAAGAGCGCGGTATTCCCGAAGAATCAGTTTTTTTTCCTGTTCTTCATTTAAATTATATTTAGAAGCGGGGGTAGCTGGTTCCATGTAGTAATTCAAATTTACACAAAAGATGTAGTTTTTTGATTACCATTAAATGCATTACTTTTACACCCCTTTAAATAGTTCTTTATAAATAAGCGCATGTGGCGTAATTGGTAGCCGCGCCAGACTTAGGATCTGGTGGAGTGATCCTTGGGGGTTCGAGTCCCTCCATGCGCACTTTTCTTTCTTAAATGGTTAATGCTGATTTACAAGTTAATTCATGCATTCAATAACTGTTGAAAATAGTTTTATTTCCCCCAGCTAACCCATCCCTGCTGTTGACTTTTATTTTTATTCATTCGTTCTCACCTGCAACGAGGCTCAAAAGAAAAATAAAATCTCGCAAAGGCGCTACGACGCAAAGAAGAAATATTGAAGATCAGGCGTTGCAACTTTGTGTAGTTGTGATAAAAACATATTTAAAATACTTTTGACAGCCTCCTGGTCAACCATTTTAATTATATAAGCTGTTATCTTGAAACAAATATTCCAAATGCAAACCATACTGGTTCCGTTGGATTTTTCTCAAGCATTGAATAATGCACTAATATACGCAGCCAACCTCGCTAAAAAAATGAATGCCAGATTGTTTATATTCCATGCTTATACACTACCTACACCAGTAAGCGAAATACCCTATGTGATGATCCCTACCAATGACGTTCATCATGCAAATAAAAATTTACTAAAATAAAAGGCGGAATAAATAATTTCTGATTTTAATATCGAAACAAGCTGGGCAGCACGTAGGGGAATACCAAGCGATGAAATAAAATTAATTACCGCTGAGCAAAAAATAGACCTACTTATAATGGGGATGAAGGGATCTGGAGTAGTTGATAAAATAATTGGCAGCATTACTATAAATGTTTTTACTAAAGTAAAACGCCTGTATTAATAATTCCGTAGGATGCAGGTTATGCGCCACTTTCTTACATTGTTTATGCCAGCGATTTTAGCTATAAAAAATTAATGCTGTGATAACTATCCTTCATATAGAACTCACCAATACTGAGGGTCTTGTTGAGGTGTTAATGGGGAAAAAAGAACTGGCAACCATTTTTGAAGGGCAGGAACACAGGTTCATTAATCTTAAAGAAAAATCGGTAACGGCAGGAATTAATTTCTATATACAAAAAAAAATACTAATCTTTTGGTAATGGCAGTTAATAAACATAATTTTTTTGAACGATTTTTTACGCTAAATCATACAAAGGCAATGGCCTATGAAACTCGTGTGCCGATGCTTGTTTTACAGGATAAAGAATAGACTCCACCTTCCGGTTAAACTGCTATTTGCCTGCTTTTTTTCGTATAACATTCTTTTAAAAAGGGTGAATTGTACTACCTTCGCTCCCCATTTAAAAAAAAGTATATGGCAACCATCACAAGAGAAAATATCGGTTTATTAAATGATAAAATAACAGTAAAGGTGGCTAAAGAAGATTACCTGTCTTCTTTCGAAAAATCACTAAAAAATTATAGCAAGAATGCCAATATACCTGGTTTTAGAAAAGGGATGGTTCCAGCAGGTATGATCAAAAAAATGCATGGCTCCGCCGTATTTACAGAGGAAGTATTAAAAACAGTAGAAAAAGAGTTAAATGGATACATGACGACCGAAAAGTTAGAAATTTTTGCCCAACCACTACCCCTTTCTGAAAATGATGCCCGACAGATTGATATGAACAATCCGGCAGAATATGCTTTCGCTTTTGAAGTAGGTCTTAAACCTGCATTTACTGTTACTGATCTTTCAAAAGAAAAAGTACCCTTTTATAAAGTTACCGTTACTGATACTATGTTAGAAGAGGAAATCGATCGGTTACTTTTACGTCATGGTAAAATGACGGATCCTGATACAACTACCGGTGATGATAATGTTATAAATGTAACGTTTATTGAGAGTGATTCATCTGGCAATGATATTGAAGGAGGAGTACGAAAAGATAACTCTTTACTTATAAAATACTTTGCAGAAGATTACCGTACTAATTTAATCAATAAGAAAAAAGACGATACGCTAGTGCTTCAATTAAAAAATGCTTTTGCGGATAAAGAAAGAGAATGGGTTTTAAATGACCTTGGTTATGAAAAACAGGATTTAACTGCTGTCGACAAATTTTTTAAGCTTGTGATTACAAAAGTTGGCCTGGTAGAAAAAGCTGAACTCACAGAAGAATTGTTTAAAGCTGCTTTACCAACTAAAGATGTAAAAACAGCCGAAGATTTTAAAACTGCGGTGAGGGAAGATCTCCAATCGTATTGGGATAAACAAAGCAGTAATCATTTGCAGCACGAACTCTATCATGTTTTATTAGAACACACTCCTATAGAATTTCCTGAAACTTTTTTAAAGCGGTGGCTGCAAAATGGAGGAGAACAACCTAAAAATCCAGAACAGGTTGAAAAGGAATTTCCTGGTTTTGTAAATCAATTAAAATGGACCCTTATTACCGATAAATTGGTTCGGGAAAATAATATTGAAATTGGCCCTGAAGATTTAAAAGCATTTGCCAAACAACAGCTTTTTGGATACATGGGTGGAATGCAACAAATGGATGAGGAACAACCCTGGATTAATGATTATGTGAATCGCATGATGCAGGATCGCAAATTTGTAGATGACGCATACCATCGAATTCAAACAGAAAGAGTTTTTGGTTGGGCCGAAAAACAAATAAAGGCAACCGAAATACCTTTATCTGTTGAAGCGTTTACGAAAGAAATGGAAAAGCATCAACACCATCAACATTAGAATTTACTTTTTGTTAGAATAGAGATTATTAGTGAGTTTCTGCATTCTGTTTTTTAAAATTTATCTGGCCTGGAAGATCTCATTTCAGTCAATATGTTTTTAACTAATCAGCGTCTAATGTGGCAAAATGTCCGATTTTTTATTTTGCATGGTATTTGGATGATGACAATAACTTAAATTGCTAATCTAATAATATTGATTGATGATCAACTTAGGAAAAGAATTTGAAAATTATGCGGTAAAACACCGTGGCATTAGCAGTAACACTTTTAATGCGTACACAAAACATACGGTAACGGATCTTACTCCCAACATCATTGAAGAACGCCCAATGAATGTGGCAGTAATGGAGGTGTATAGCCGTTTGATGATGGATCGAATCATTTTTTTAGGATATCCTATTAATGATGAAGTAGCCAATATCATTACAGCCCAATTGTTGTTTTTGGAAAGTACGGATCGTACCAGAGATATTCAAATGTATATTAACTCACCTGGTGGTAGTGTTTATTCGGGTTTGGGTGTTTATGACACCATGCAATATATTACTCCAGATGTTTCAACTATTTGTATTGGGATGGCGGCATCGATGGCACAGGTACTGCTTTGTGCCGGTACAAAAGGAAAAAGAACTGCTTTAAAACATAGTCGGGTAATGATGCATCAACCAAGTGGAGCAATTGGAGGACAGGCAAGTGATATTGAAATTACTGTAAATGAAATAAAGAAGATTAAGAAAAACTTATACGATATCATCTCCAATCATACCGGCAAAACTGTAAAACAGGTTGAAAAAGATTGTGACAGGGATTATTGGCTTACTTCCGATGAAGCCAAAGAATATGGATTGGTAGACGAAGTACTATTAACGAATCCACGAAAAATAAAAAAAGAGAGTTAAAAGGTGATATACTTAAATGGCTCCAAATTTTTAGCCAATTGCATTGATAGAAATTCAAGTGTAAAACGGTTCAACAGTTTTTCAATACTCAACTTTGAGATAATAATTAAAAGATAAATAAACAGGCCATGAATCAAAACCAATTTTTATACGGTAATTGGAGAGCTGCCGATGAAGAAGAAGAAAAAGAAGAAGAACCTAAGAGTGATCTGATGATGTTCAGTAAGAAACTGGAGAAATATTTTTTTGAAAAGAGAAGCGTTTACCTGTGGAGTGTAGTAGATGATAAAAGTGCCCGTGATGTAGTAAGTAAACTATTGTTGCTGGATGCAGATAAACCCGGAGAACAAATCAATTTTTATATCAATAGCCCCGGTGGCGTAGTAACCAGTGGTATGGTGATTTATGACACAATGCGAATGCTGAAAAGCCCCGTTAGTACTATTTGTATGGGACTCGCTGCCTCCATGGGATCAATTTTATTAAGTGGAGGGGTTAAAGGAAAACGCTTTATTTACCCTCATGGCGAAGTGATGATCCATCAGCCCAGCCTTGGAGGTTATATACAAGGGGTTAGTGTTGACCTTGAAATACAAGCAAAGCAAACTCAACGTGTAAAGTATATTGGCGCGAAAATATTGGCGGAAAATTGCGGAAAAACGGTGTCGCAAATTATGAAGGACTTTGATCGCGATTACTGGATGGATGCTAAAGAAGCGTTAGAATATGGCATTGTTGACCAGCTAGTTGAGAAAATTTAAAAAAGAATTAATAAACCTATCCCAAATGCCCGGCTACGGCCTGGAGAATTTGGGATTTTTTATTTGGAGTTGCCTGTTTGTTGAATACCTTTGATTATTGAGTAATTTATTATAATGGCAAAGACAACCCTACATTGCTCTTTTTGTGGACGGAGCCGCGATGAAGTAAAAATTCTTATCGCCGGACAGGAAGGTCATATATGTGAAAACTGTGTGGATCATGCGCAGGAAATTATTGAACAGGAATTGGCAACCCGCCAGGATGGAACAGGAACAGGCTCTTCTTCATTTAAACTTACTGTTAAGAAACCGATAGAAGTTAAGCGATTTCTTGATGAATATGTTATTGCCCAGGATGATGCGAAAAAAGTATTGGCGGTTGCAGTGTACAATCACTATAAAAGACTTCAGCAAAAACCTGTTGAAAATGATATTGAAATCGAAAAGAGCAATATCATAATGGTCGGTGAAACCGGAACAGGAAAAACATTATTGGCTAAAACAATTGCAAGATTATTAAATGTTCCTTTTGCCATTGTGGATGCAACTGTTTTTACTGAGGCGGGTTATGTAGGCGAAGACGTTGAAAGCATTTTGACCCGATTATTACAAGTTTGTAACTATGATGTTGCAGCAGCAGAAAAAGGAATTGTATATATCGATGAAATTGATAAAATAGCAAGAAAAGGAGATAACCCGTCAATAACACGCGATGTTAGTGGTGAAGGAGTACAACAGGGATTATTAAAATTATTAGAAGGTACTGATGTGTTGGTTCCACCACAGGGAGGGCGCAAACATCCGGAGCAAAAGCTTATTAAAATAAATACACAAAATATATTATTTATATGCGGAGGTGCTTTTGATGGCATTGATAGAGTAATTGCCCGGCGCGTAAACACGAATGCCATTGGATTTAATGTTAATCAGGAGCTGCAGGAACATATGAAAAAGAATTTACTGCAGTATATTAATGCGACCGATTTAAAAAGTTTTGGATTAATTCCAGAATTATTAGGACGCTTACCCGTTGTAACCCATTTAAACCCCCTCGATCAACCCACTCTTCGACTGATCCTAACCGAACCAAAAAATGCTTTAATTCGCCAGTATAAAAAATTATTTGAACTCGAAGGCATCGCACTTACTATTGAAAACGAGGTGCTTGATTTTATGGTTGAGAAAGCAATGGAATATAAATTAGGGGCAAGAGGTTTACGCAGCATTTGTGAAAGTATACTGACAGATGCTATGTTTGAACTTCCATCGACCAAAGAAACAGCCTTTCATCTTGATATGGCGTATGCACGATTAAAATTTGATAAGAGTAAAATGAGTTTATTAAAGGTAGCCTGATAGTTGTGCAGATTTAAATTTAAGATGAATAATTACAATACTATTTAAAGCCGGATGAATTTATCCGGCTTTATTATTTTAAATAAAAAACTATGCAGGAACTACTGGATAAATTAAAAGCGGAGGGTCTCACCGAACAACAGGCGTTTAAAGCAATAGAAATTGTAAAGAATTTCGCTAAACAAAAATTTCCAATTTTTGGGGGCGCTATCGATAAGGTATTCGAAAAATACAGTCCGAAGCAGGAAGATGATTTTCTTGAATAATCGTGCTGATCGTTCTTCTATTATAGGGAGTAAAAATAAAATCTTTCTTCTTTTTACATTCGGATATTGTACTCTCTTGATTCGATACTAATTGCTCACCAATTAATTGGTATTACTTAAAAGCCTTTCTGTTATTGCAGAAAGGCCCTGACAAGACAAGCAATCTTAATCAACATTATGCACGTAAAATTTCCCGCGAAATAACCAGTTTTTGTATTTCAGAGGTTCCCTCCCCAATAGTACAAAGCTTACTATCGCGATAATATTTTTCAACGGGAAAATCTTTTGTGTATCCATATCCTCCAAAAACCTGAACGGCTTCATTGGCAGTTTTAACTGCAACTTCACTGGCCATATATTTAGCCATGGCAGCTTGTTTAGTCATTGGCTCACCCCGCATTTTTAAATCACAGGCTTGTAAGGTTAGCAATTCTGCGGCTTCAATTTCTGTAGCCATATCGGCCAACTTAAACGAAATACCTTGAAAATTAGCAATGGGCTGATCAAACTGGTAACGTTGCTTTGAATAGGCGAGCGCAGCTTCATAGGCGCCTTTTGCTATACCTAACGATAACGCAGCTATGGAAATTCTTCCTCCATCTAATACTTTGAGCGATTGTTTAAATCCATGACCCACTGCTCCCAATCGATTTGTATCGGGAATACGGCAATTATCAAAAATCATCTCCGCGGTTTCACTTGCACGCATTCCTAATTTATTTTCCTTTCTGCCACCACTAAAACCAGCCGTTCCTTTTTCAACTACAAAAGCAGTTGCATTATCTTTTGAACGTGGCTCTCCGGTTCGGGCAATCACAACAGCAATATCACCGGTTTTGCCATGGGTAATCCAATTTTTTGTTCCATTTAATACCCAATCATTTCCTTCTTTAACAGCAGTTGTTTGCATATTACCCGCATCACTTCCGGTATTTGCTTCAGTAAGTCCCCATGCACCTATCCATTCTGCTGTAGCCAGTTTAGGAAGATATTTTTGTTTCTGTTCTTCATTTGCAAATGCAAGTATATGTCCGGTACAAAGCGAATTATGGGCAGCCAAACTCAACCCAATAGATCCGCATACTTTCGCAATCTCCTGGATAATGGCCACATACTCAAAATAACTCAATCCCGAACCGCCATACTGCTCTGGCACTAAAACGCCCATTAACCCTAGTTTTCCCATTTCTTTTAATGCACTTAAAGGGAATTCCTGGCTTTCATCCCATTGCATTACAAATGGCTTAATAGACTGATGTGCAAAATCACGGGCAGTTTGTGCCACTTGTTTTGTTAGTTCCGAAGTCTCAAAATTCATTTCGCTTGTTCATTAAATTATTCGAATAAGTCATTATCATCAAACGCCTGCAAGGTAAGAATAATTAAATACTCCTAACGATTGTTAGCTCTAATTGTAAATTATCCTATCTGACCTATTGAACGCATAAATAAGGTAATAATTTTATCAAAGCTTCTTCTTTTAATATGGCCAACTGGTTTAATTGCTCTGTAGTTTGAAAAGATCCATGTTGCTTACGGTAAGCAACAATGGCATTTGCAAGGTTCCATTTTATATAGGGATGTAATTTTAATTCTTCTACAGTTGCTGTATTGATATTGACCTTTCGTATCGTTTGAATTTCACAAATAAATCTTTCTTTATTCTTTTGAAAAACAGAATCAGACAATCCAAATGTTTCAGCGACCTGGTTTACTGAATAAAACCCTCCTAACTTTTCTCTAAAATTAATAATGCGTTGGGCCAGTTTACTTCCAATACCCGGCAATGAAATAAGCATAGTTGTATCAGCAGCATTTATATCGATTGGCGAGTTTCGATAATCGCCTTTCAGGTTACTGCGGTCCGAACTATTTGAATAACTACTTTTAGAAACTTGAAAATTCTCCGGCTTCTTAATCGATTCAATATGTACATAAGGCAATAACTTAGTAACCATAGCAGGAGAAATACCGTAAATTTTTTGAATATCAGATGGCTCACGAAATCGTCCGCCTTTTGACAAATAGCGTTGAATAGTTAAAATGGTTCGTTCAGGAAGGCCGAGCTTTTTCCAATCGGACCCATCAATGGTATTAGGATCAAAACTAAAGAGTTGATTTTTATTAGTTGGAAAAGATGAACTATTTTGAATAGAGTTTTCATTCTTCTCATTTACGTTACTATTTTTTTTCATCACTTCATCTAATTGACGACGCTCCTGTTCAAATTCTTCTTCAGAGACAGATTTCTTATATGCTGTTGCAGGTAAAATCATAGGAACGAAAAAAGTTCCTGCAATTAGCACTATTAAGGAAAGAATAGCGATGCGTTCTTTCCTGGTAAATAAAAAATACTCTGCCAATTCCCGGTTACTCATAGTTAATAAATATGAAATTGATAATAACCATTGGTGTTATAAAAAACTATGCTACCACTCATATTGCCCTAAACGAAAACCCCTAATTATTTACTATAAATATTTTCTACTCTTAATATTCGTTCTACCAGTATAAGAATTTTATTGACGCTGAAGATATCCAATCCTAAATTGTTATGCAATGAAGATACCGCCTGTTATAGATATCAATCAATCGTGTAAACCTCCTTATTTCAAAGAAAAATCTCAAAAAAATCCGGGCCGATTAACAGGGTTAAATTATAAATCATCCTTATTAATTTCTCCGGAATTTACCCTTCTGATTTGATTGTACGATAAGAAGCTGCCATTTCAATATCCCCTGCAAAGCATTCTAAGAAACCCAATACCATGAATTATCACAAGCTGTTAGAAAAACAAATTCAAAAGCTATTTCCAAATAACCAGGAATTGCCAGAAAATTGTTTACCATTATTCGAACTTATTAGTGACTCCTATTCAACTTTTGAAAAACATGAAATCAATTCCGAAAATATTTATTCCCTGAGTGAAAGAGAAAATCAAAAAACCTTTCAAAACCTGGAAATACATTATGAGATTCATAAGAAAACCATTTTGCGTTTAAAGGATGCAATCGCCGCACTGGATACTACCTCCTTACTGCCTTTGAACCATCAGGCAGACGATTTAATGGAGGCAATTCTTCTCCTCGAAAAACAAATACAAAAATCAAAAGAATTAGAAAGTGAATTAATAAGAGCAAAAGAATTAGCAGAAAAAGCATCTAATGCAAAGAGTGACTTTTTATCGGTGATGAGCCATGAAATACGTACACCGCTAAATGCTATAATTGGTATCGCCCACCTGATGATGAATGATGAACTTCCTTTATCACAGATGGAAAATATGCGAACCTTAAATATATCAGCAGAAAATTTGCTAAACCTGATCAATGATATTCTTGATTTTAATAAAATTGAAGAAGGAAAGATATTATTATCAGAAAAAAATACTGATCTTGTTCAATTGGTTAATCATATAAAACTTGCCAACCGAATCAGAGCAGAAGAAAGAGGTAATATTCTAAGAGTAGTGATGGACAATCGCCTTCCACGTTTTGTAATAGCCGACGACATAAGGTTGGGACAGATATTAAATAATCTGGTATCCAATGCCATAAAGTTTACCCGCAACGGCGCTGTTACTATAGACGTTTCACTCGTAAATTTAATAGAAGATGAAGTGGAGGTTCTTTTTGCTGTTACAGATACGGGTATCGGTATCGAAAAGAATAAGCAACAATTAATTTTTGATCATTTTTCGCAGGCAGATTCAGAAATTACCCGTGAATATGGAGGTTCGGGGCTCGGCTTAACGATTATAAAAAGATTGCTGAAATTAATGAACAGTGATGTACTTGTTGAAAGTGAAATTGGATTGGGCTCCCGTTTCTTTTTTACGTTAACACTAAAAAAAGGGCAAGAAATGGCCATTATTGAAAACCTCAAAAATGGCTATGCGAAAAATAGCCTGGATGGAATAAGAGTGTTGCTTGTAGAGGATGTAGAATTTAATGTAATGGTAGCACAAAAAATGCTATTGAACTGGAACGCAAAAGTAGATGTAGCCGAAAATGGGTTAAATGCAATTGGAAAAGCTAAGGAAGGTAATTACGACATTATACTAATGGACCTTCAAATGCCGGTATTAGACGGGTACAGCGCAACCAGGCATATCCGTGAGTTCAATCTTGTGATACCTATAATAGCACTTACAGCATCTGCATCTACAGATGTACACCAAAAAACAAAAGAAGCCGGAATGAATGGTTATGTATCCAAACCTTTTAAACCTGCAGATTTATACGACGCTATTTATCGGTTCACTCAATTGCCCAAAGCATCATAATTCTATTGTTAACCCATCATAAGCAAGATGAATACCCGAAGGAAGCTCTTTACTAATGGAGGCATGTGTACCCAATTGGTGACTGATATGTGTAAAGTAAGATTGCCTGTTGTTTAGTTCTTTTGCCAGCTCTACGGCTTCTGTTAGTGTGAAATGAGAAACATGTTTTTCTTTGCGCAGCGCATTTAAAACCAATACTCCCTTATTTTTAATTTTTTCCTTTTCTATTTCTTCAATCT
Organism: Chitinophagaceae bacterium; assembly: GCA_031378605.1. Classification (GTDB taxonomy): domain Bacteria; phylum Bacteroidota; class Bacteroidia; order Chitinophagales; family Chitinophagaceae; genus Endoryza. Next base: position 29,720 of record JANNEK010000192.1, read on the forward strand.
TATTTGCATCGGTTATATAGGTAAAGTCTCCGAACTGGAAGCCTAATACAGGCATTTTCAGATGCCATACTTCTATCGGTATAATTGGTATATCGCCCACAACGAAAGGTTCTAAAGTAATTGTATTCATATTGATTTCCGGCACCCCGGGATATCTTTTATCAGTAAACGCATACGGAAATTCACGAAGTAAGACTGCCTGGGTCATTTCGTTTGCATAAATCTGCATAGCCTGTCCCGAAAAAAAATTATATGCTCGTACATCATCTAACCCTGCCACATGATCCTTATGCGGGTGAGTAAAAATAATAGCATCCAATTGTTTTACATTGGCCCGTAACATCTGGTACCGAAAATCTGGCCCGGCGTCAATGGCCAGAGTGGTGGAAGAAGATTGAACAAGGATACTTGAACGAAGTCTTTTATCTTTTTTATCAGCAGAAGTACATACCTGGCATTCACACCCAATCATTGGAACCCCGCTACTGGTGCCTGTACCAAGAAATGTTATTTTAAGTTTGGGATAATTCACAGTAGGTGGATAAACTAAAGCATCATAAATTTAAGTTGTAAACCAGGGAACTTATTTTTACTTTCTGCTTTTTATTTACTACTTATTAAATTTATTTTTCTTCTTCTGCGTACCTGGTCAACACTTCTTCAAAGGTTTTGCGTGTATCCGGAGTTAGTATTTCGGGGAGAATAGTCAATTGTGGTATTAAATCAAAAAGTGTTTGGATGCGTCCTTCCAATTGAAGGAATTTATTTAGTACCACCACTTTTTTAGTTTCGAGAATGCAATAACCACTTTGAAAAGAACCCCGCTCATAACGAATAATATACCCGGTTTCAGTCAGTATTTTTTCTAACTTTTCTAAAGTATTTTGCGTGAATTTCATACCGGAACAATATTTTAAAATTTTAAAGACAAATTTACGTTAAAGATGGCGTGCCTGTTTTTATAGTTAACCGATTGTTATCCACATATAGTTTGATTATTGTTAATCAATACTGCGCTATGGTAAGAATTTACACTTCATTCGTTTTTGTTGTTATTCTGATTGGTACGGGCCATCTATTTGCACAATCTTCTCTGCCGACTATTGGAGCGATTAGCCGTGCTGATTTACTTTTAAAAGAATGCCCTTTTGAAAAAAATGCTCCTGCTATGATTTTACTGGATGCGGTTGAAATTTCTTTTTGGGAGGAATCAAGGTCGATAAAAGTAATTACAGAAAGAAAAGTGCGGATAAAGATTTTTTCTGAAAAAGGATTAAAGTATGCGAATATTAAGATTCCACATCTGAACCGGAAAAATGGAACTAAAATTAAAGATGTATCGGCCAGCAGTTATAACCTCGATTCGGCAGGTAAAATAATTACTGAAAAAATAAATAAGGACCAGATTTTTCGGGGTAAAATAAATGAAGACTTCCGCGACCTGAGCTTTACATTTCCTGGTATTAAAAATGGTTCTATTATTGAGTACAGTTTTACAAAAGTTGAAACAAATTATTTTTTGATTAGTCCCTGGATAATCCAGGATAAGATTCCCGTTCAATTGGCTACCTTCAAAATAACCGCTCCGGCAGGAATAGAAATTGATTACAGGGTAAGATCAAAAACTCCCATTGAGCAAAAAGATACAATCATTGAATTGCGTTTTGGAACCAGCTATGAACGACAGCTAAGTTTTTTTTCAAAAAATATTTCTTCCTTTAAAGAGGAGCCTTATATGAGTTCTCTGGATGATAACATAGATCGAATTGAGTTTTCGATGGGAACCAAACGATTTTTCAATATCAATGTTGGCACTAATCTTAAGTGGGAATTGTTAAATAAGTTTATGTATTCTTCCTCCTTTTATGGGGAGCAACTTACAAAAACAATTAATGGAACTGATTTTATTATTGATTCAGTAAAAAAACTGGAATCAATGGATCAAAAGATAAAATATCTTTATCAATATCTCCGTGAGTATTTAAAATGGGATGGAACACGCTCCGTTTATGCAGATGACCTTCAGGATTGCTGGAACGCTAAAACAGGAAATAGCACCGAGCTTAATATGATCTTATTAAACCTTCTCAAAAAAGCGGGCATTTCTTGCAAGGGAATTTTAATAAGACCGCGCGAAGATGGAATGCTGGATAAAAATTTTGTAAGTCTTGGACAATTCAATACAGTTGACGTATGGATACCTGATAGTAATAATGTATATATTTTAGACCTAACCCAAAAATATACTTCTCACAGAATTCCTCCTTATAATATCGTTTTTCGTAATGCATTTGCCTTAGATAGCCTTGGTGGAAACTGGATATATATTTCCGACAATCGCCCGCTTTCAAAAAAATTGATTTCGGTAAAAGCTCAATTCGACAGTACTGAAAAAATAAGCGGACAGGCTGCTTTTTTTTACTACGACTTTGCTAAGATGGATAAACTAAAATCCAAAGAAAAAGAAAAACTCAAAGGTGAAAAGAAAGAGGAGGAAGAAAAAAGTGTCGATAAGCTTATAAGCTTAAACACCTTTGACAAAAAAGAGGAAAATGCCGAAGATATTATGAATCCGTTCATCGAAAAATTTAGCTTTACCTATGCGCCAACTTCTACCAATCAATACTACTATTTCAAACCTTTGCTTCTTTATTCTTTAGAAGATAATCCCTTTCTGGCAGACGTTCGACAAACAGATATTGATATGGGTTGCAATCAACAATTTTTTTTTCAAATGAGTATTTCCATTCCTGCGGGTATGACCTATGATTATTTTCCTGAGAATATTTCTCTTAGAAATTCAGACTCCTCGATTGTATTCAAAAGGCAAAGCATATTAGAAGGAAAGCAGGCTTTCGTTAAAATAAGTATAGACTACAATAAACCTTATTTCAAGAAAGAGGAATATCCAATTGTAAAAGAGTTTTTTAAAAAACTATATATCCTATTGAATGAACAAATTGTTTTAAAAAAAATCAACTAACCTTACTCGTCATTTTTATTACGGGTATAATCATTTCTTCAAGGCTTATACCACCATGCTGAAAGGTGTTCTTATAATAATTAACATAATAGTTGTAATTATTTGGGTAGCAAAGAAAACGATCCTCTCTTGCAAAAATAAAAGAAGAGTTTACAGAAGGCACTGGCAATCCTGCCTCTTTTGGATCACGAAAGGCAAGTACATCTTTTGCTTCATAATTCAAATTACGTCCGTGTTTATATCGAAGGTTAGTAGTTGTTTGTTTATCGCCAATAACTCTTGCCGGTGTTTTTACCCGAACGCTTCCGTGATCGGTAGCCAGTACCAGGTTAATTTTTTTATCAGCAATTCTTTTCAAAGCCTGGTGCAATGGCGAATGCTCAAACCAACTTTTAGTAACCGAGCGATAACTAATTTCATCTCCCGCCAGTTCCTTTAACACTTCCATCTCGGTACGGGCATGGCTAAGCATATCTACAAAATTGTACACGATTACATTAATGTCATTATTCAATAGGTTATGAATATTATTGACAAGGTCCTGCCCTGCCTGATTATTTACAATTTTTGTATAGGAATAACGCAGTTCTTCTTTTTTAAGTCGCTTTAACTGTGCTTTAAAAAATTCTTCTTCATGTAAATTTTTTCCGCCTTCTTCTTCATCATTCTTCCATAATTGGGGAAATTGTTTTTCAATTTCCATAGGTAAAAGGCCTGAAAAAATAGCATTCCTTGCGTATTGTGTAGCGGTTGGAAGAATGCTGTAAAAAGTATCTTCTTCCAGTATGCGAAAACTTTCGGCAAATATGGGTTGAATTGCTTTCCATTGATCAAAGCGAAGATTATCAAGCAAAATAAAAAAAGTTGGTACTCCTTTTTCAACATGGGGTAATACTTTAAACTGAAAAAGATTTTGGCTCATTATCGGAGCTTCTCCACTTTTTGGGTTTAGCCACTTTGCATAATTCTTTGAAATAAACTTAAAGAATTCTGTATTGGCTTCACTTTTTTGCGATTGCAATACTTCTACCATTTCCGGGCTATCACTTTTTTCCATTTCAAGTTCCCAATAAACCAGTTTTTTATAAATATCCATCCATTCGTTATAATCCGGATTACTGTTAAGTGCCATAAACAAATTCCGGAACTGCTGCTGATAAGCCGTGGTAGTTCGTTCAGCAACCAGGCGTTTATTATCAATTAGTTTTTTTAGACTTAATAAAACCTGGTTGGGATTAACCGGCTTAATAAGGTAGTCGCTGATTTGGGAACCAATGGCATCGTCCATCAGGTTTTCTGTTTCGTTTTTTGTAATCAATACAATTGGTATGGATTGATTCAATTCTTTCATTTTCGCCAGGGTTTCCAAGCCGGTTATCCCCGGCATCGATTCATCCATTAACACAACATCTACTACATTATCTTTTATAAAATCCACCGCGTCAAAACCATTGGTCATGGCTGTAACTTCATATCCTTTATTCTGAAGAAATAAGATCTGCGATTGGAGGCTTTCAATTTCATCGTCTACCCAAAGAATTTTTGCTAATGACATGTAATTGTTGGTGGTTTTTAGTTGAATTGAGCACAATAAAATTCCTGTAAAAATGGTATGATTAATACGTCTTGGAACCCGAACCCTGCATTTCATTACCATCTGCCGTACAAACTAATAAATCTTTTTAATCTCTTGGGCATTTGTACATTTGTCTGCCAAGTTTTAACAAAACAGAAAGCAGCGTATGGCGAAAAGTGTTCGCAAAATTATTAACGACCCTGTTCATGGTTTTATTACCATCGATCATCCGTTGGTATTCAAAGTTATCACTCATCCCTATTACCAGCGTCTGCGGCGCATTCATCAAATGGCCTTTGCGCATTTGGTTTACCCGGGCGCAGTTCATTCCCGCCTGCATCATTCTTTAGGTGCCTATCATCTTATGTGTGAAGCGCTCACCGAAATTCAACGCAAAGGAATAGAAATAACTCCGGAAGAAGAAGTATCTGCTAAAATTGCGATCCTTTTGCACGATGTGGGCCACGGTCCTTTTTCGCATGCTTTGGAGAATATATTAATTAAAGATGTACAGCACGAATCCATTTCTTTATTAATTATGAAAGTGCTGAATGAACAAATGGAGAATAAACTTCTAATGGCCATTGCTATTTTTACGGATAACTACCACAAACCTTTTTTGCACCAGTTGGTTTCGGGGCAGTTAGATGTAGATAGAATGGATTATTTAAGCAGGGATAGTTTTTTTACAGGAGTTTCTGAAGGCGTAATTGGTTACGACCGGATTATTAAAATGCTAACGGTTCATCAGGGCGAATTAATGGTTGAAGAAAAGGCGATTTATTCAACAGAAAAATTTTTAGTAAGCCGTCGGTTAATGTACTGGCAGGTATACTTACACAAAACGGTGGTGAGTGCAGAAAAAATGCTGGTGCGCATCATTGAGAGAGCCCAGGAACTTATAGCAAAAGGAATACCCATCACTTCATCATCCATATTGCTGGATTTTTTTTTACAATATACCGATACACTCTCTATTGAAATTCACCTTGATAAATTTTGCCAGTTGGATGATTACGATGTGTTATCTGCTATTAAAAACTGGATATACCATCCAGATAAAATTTTGAGTACCCTTTGCCGTGGATTGGTAGAAAGAAAATTATTAAAAGTTAAATTACAGGCAGAAAATTTTGATGATGAATGGATAACGGAACAACGGAATAAAATTTGCAAATGGTTAGCTATTACGCAGGAGGAGAGCCGGTATTTTATTTTTAGAGGAGAAGCAATTAATACAACCTATGATCCAATGGAAGAAAAAATCAATATCCTTTTTAAAGATGGATCGGTGAAAGATATTTCGCGGGTAGATAATGCACTTATTCAGCAGTCGCTGGCCAGCCCGGTTAAAAAACATTACATTTGTTACTATAATAACAACGAGTTTTGAGCTATGAACTGTGTCTTATTTAAGCCGCAGATAAAGGCTCGTAGTTAAAATTTCGTAGCTCCCGCTTAAAACTATGCAATTCACAGCCGCTCAAATAGCCGTATTAATTAATGGTAAAATAGAAGGGGACCCGTCTTTGGCGGTTTCTTCTTTTGGAAAAATTGAAGAAGCTGTTCAAGGGCAACTTGCCTTTTTAGCGAACCCAAAATACCTGGAGTATATTTATACCACGGGTGCTTCAATAATAATAATTAATGAAACACAGCAATTAAAGCAACCTGTTGCAGCTACTTTAGTTAGAGTGCCAGATGCTTATAGTGCTTTCGCTACAATGCTTTCTACTTATCAGAAATTAGCAACTCAGAAGATGATTGGAACACAGGATCCTGTTTATCTTTCTAAAACAACCAGCGTAGGCGAACATGTTTTTCTGGGAGCCTTTGTGTATACCGGAGAAAATGTGATTATTGGCAACCATACAAAAATTTTTCCCCAGGTATTTTTAGGAGATAATGTGAGTATAGGAGAAAATACTATTTTACATGCTGGCGTAAAAATTTATCATGATTGCAAAATTGGAAGTAATGTAATTATACATGCAGGAACAATTGTAGGTAGTGATGGTTTTGGTTTTGCTCCACAGGCAGATGGCACTTATCAAAAAGTTCCTCAAATTGGAAATGTTCTTATTGAGGATGGTGTTGAAATTGGAGCTAATGCAGTTATTGATCGGGCAACCATGGGATCTACAATTATTAAATCGGGTGCTAAACTCGATAATCTTGTTCAGGTAGCACATAATGTTGAAGTTGGAAATCACACAGTAATTGCCGCACAGGTGGGCGTAAGCGGTAGTACTAAAATTGGAAATAATGTAATGATTGGTGGCCAGGCTGGAATAGTTGGACATATAAAAATTGCTGACGGAAGTAAAATAAATGGGCAAAGTGGGGTAAGTAAATCTATTAAAATACCCAATACTGCGGTAACAGGATCTCCTGCATACGATTTTAATGCGGCACTTCGCAGCCAAGCAATGATTCGGAATTTACCTGAGTTGGAAAAAAGAATAAATGAATTAGAAAAATTGGTTCAGCTATTGCAAGCAGAAAAAGTTAATCTATAAAACAATCTTTTTTAAAAAAACCTAAGTAATCATAACTATCAATATTGATTTTATAGTAGGCTGCCACTTTAATTTAAAAAGTATTCCGATATTTCTCCTACTTCATTTACATAGGCTAATCGTATCTTTGGCGCCTACTAATTTATTCTGATGGATATCAATTTCAATCCCGATAAACAACATACTTTAGGTGCAACAGTAAGTATTTCCGGTACCGGTTTGCATACTGGTATAAATGTAGATATGACACTAAGGCCGGCTAACCCGGGTTTTGGTTACCAATTTCAGCGGATAGACCTCCCTGGTATGCCTGTAATAAAAGCGGATTGCGATCTGGTAACAGAAACCAGCAGGGGCACAACACTTGAAGAAAATGGTGCGAAAGTTTATACAGTGGAACATGTACTGGCCGCTCTTGTAGGAATGGGGGTTGATAATTGCCTGATAGAAGTGAATGGCCCCGAGATGCCAATTATCGATGGAAGCAGTCAGCCTTTTGTTGAAATTATTGAGGAAGCAAAAGTAGTAGAACAAGATGCTTCCAAAGCATGGTATAGCATCGATACCAACATTACACATTATGATGAAAAGAAAAGGGTGGAAATGACAGCCCTGCCATCTACAGATTATAAAGTTACTACACTCATTGATTTCAATAGTCCGGTATTGGGCACACAACATGCCAGCTTAAAAGCAATGCGCGATTTTCAAGCGGAGATATCTCCCTGCCGCACTTTTTGTTTCTTACATGAACTGGAAATGTTACTCGATAATAATTTAATTAAAGGTGGTGATATCAACAATGCTATTGTAGTAGTAGATAAACCAGTTACCGCTAAAGAAATGGAACGATTGGCCAAGGCTTTTGGAAGAGATAAAATGGAAGTTAAAAGTGAAGGATACCTCAATAACCTTGAATTACGTTTTCCAAATGAACCTGCACGTCATAAATTACTTGATGTAGTGGGAGATTTGGCGCTTATCGGTTATCCAATAAAAGCACATATAATTGCCAACCGACCGGGCCATAGCAGTAATGTAGATTTTGCCCGAAAAATAAAGCAGTACATTAAAAAAAATAAGCATACTAAAGATATTCCTGTATACGATCCAACACAGCCTCCATTATACAATACTCAACAAATAGAAAAAAAACTACCCCATCGGTATCCTTTTCTTCTGGTCGATAAAATTATTGAACTATCCGATAAATATATTGTTGGTATTAAAAATGTAACTTTTAATGAACAATATTTCACGGGGCATTTTCCAGGAAATCCTGTTATGCCCGGCGTATTACAAGTAGAAGCATTAGCACAAACAGGAGGGATATTGGCTATGAATGCAATGCCTCCGGGAGATTATGATACTTATTTTCTAAAAATCGATAATTGCAAATTCAAAATGAAGGTCGTTCCAGGCGATACGTTGTTATTGCGTATGGAGTTGATCTCACCTATTCGGAGGGGAATTTGTGAAATGAGAGGTACAGTATTCGTGGGCAATAAGATCGCAACCGAAGCAGACCTGGTAGCACAATTGGTAAAAAGAGGATGATTTTTTGCAAAAAGTTAATTTTACAGAATTAAGACTATTTTTGTACGCAGGTTGTAAAAACAAACGTTTTTGTTATTAAACAATACCTTGAAACCAGAACATCAATCAAATCCATCTAAGTTGAAATCAGTAACTGGTACAGAACCTGTTATTGAAAATAAGCCAATTCTTAAGAATCTTAATACTATGGTTCATCCCCATACCTATATCCATCCCAATGCAAGGTTGGCTACCAATGTTAAAATTGACCCTTTTACGGTAATTCATCAGAATGTAGAAATTGGAGAAGGTACCTGGATTGGGAGTAATGTAACCATTATGGAAGGTGCCCGTATCGGTAAAAATTGCAGCATTTTCCCGGGCGCTGTTATCGCAGCTATTCCACAAGATCTGAAATTTGAAGGTGAAGATTCAATGGTAGAAATTGGCGACAATACAACCATTCGTGAATTTGTAACGATTAACCGGGGTACTAAAGACCGGTTGAAGACAAAAGTGGGTAAGAATTGTCTCATTATGGCTTATAGTCACTTGGCCCATGACGTTATAATTGGCAACAACTGCATCATGAGCAACAATACTCAAATTGCCGGCCATGTTGAAATGGGCGATTGGGCTGTTTTGGGTGGTATGTGTGCGATCCATCAATTCGTGAAAATAGGGCAACATGCCTTTGTAACCGGCGGTTCGTTGGTCAGTAAAGATGTTCCTCCCTATATTAAAGCAGGTCGCCAACCACTCAGTTATGCAGGTGTAAACTCTGTTGGATTAAAACGCCGCGGTTTTACTATTGATAAAATAAACCATATACTTGAAATCTATCGCGTTATTTATAACAAGGGAATGAATACTTCACAAGCCCTTGAATTTCTCGAAGAAGAATTTTCTGCGACCGATGAAAGGGATGAAATAGTAACCTTTATTCGTGAAAGCGGCCGCGGTATTATTAAACGCTATTCCAAAAATAGTGTGGATGAAGATATCGCTGACTAACGCTGGCAAACGCTACAACCGCGAATGGATCTTCCGTAATTTTTCTTACGAATTTAGTTCAGGTAATTCTTATGCTATTATAGGGCCCAATGGTTCGGGAAAGTCTACTTTGTTGCAGGCAATTGGCGGGGCATTAATGTTGAGTGAAGGACAGGTTCTTTATGAGTTGGGAGATGGAACAAATAAGATAAATCAGGAGAGAGAAGCCAGGAGCCAGGAGCCAGGAGCAAGGAGCGATAAGTTGACTCTTGAGAAGGAAGTTGGGAGCCAGGAGTCATTAGCCATAAGCATTGATAAGGTTTCAGAAAATTCACCAGCTACAAATCACAAACTGCAAACTTCCCTAACAGAAAGGCAGGATACAAACAGTCGGGTACAACCGGACAATATCTACCAACATCTTTCCATCGCTGCCCCATATCTTGAGTTAATCGAGGAGATGACTATTAAGGAGTTTCTGCGGTTTCACCAGCAGTTTAAACCTTTTTTACCTTCGGTAACTATTGACACGATCATTGCTACTATCGGACTCGAAAAAGCCAGCGACAAACAAATACGTTACTATAGCAGTGGGATGAAGCAACGGGTAAAACTGGCCCAAGCCATTTTTAGTGAGGTGGCTCTTGTGTTACTGGATGAACCCTGTACAAATTTAGATGCGGAAGGAATAGCTTTATACCTGCAACTTATAAACGAATATTGCCAACAGCGATTGGTAATTGTTAGCAGTAATGATTCAGCAGAATATGCTTTTTGCAATGAACGTGTGAATATTGTCGATTATAAATAACAATTTATCAATTGGGTTTAACTACTCCATATTGATTCGTTACTCAACTTCGTCTGCTGGCAATCAGTAAATTCAAATCGGTATACTTCAAATCAAAACGTTGGCTTAAATGAAAATTAGTTAGCGCTCCTTTAAATAAATAGATGCCGCTTCTCAAGTGTACTTTATGCCATAATAAATTATCAAAACCTCCTTCATCCCCAGCTTCGAGTAATAGAGGCATCAGCACGTTACTGATTGCCTGTGAAGCGGTACGCGCAAAACCGGAAGGTATATTGGGAACACAATAATGTATAACGCCATATTTTAAAAAAATGGGACTTTCATGCGTGGTAATTTCAGAAGTTTCGAAACATCCCCCTCTATCAATACTCACATCAATCACAATACTGCCCGTGCGCATATTGCTTACCATTTCTTCCGTAACCACCACCGGGGTTCTCGCACCAGGCGTGTACAAGGCCCCCACTGCCACTTCGCAGGTTTTTAACTGCTTTGCCAAAATACGAGGCTCTATAACGGAAGTCCATAAGCGATGACCAATATTATTCTGCATTCGCTTTAACCTGTAAATGCTGCTGTCAAAAACTTTTACAGAGGCTCCTAAAGCAATAGCGGCCCTTGCAGCCGATTCGCCAACAATACCAGCGCCCAGTATAATTACTTTTGTTGGAGGAATACCAGAAATGCCTCCCAACAATACTCCTTTGCCATGATTGGCCGAACTTAAATATTGTGCAGCTATCAACATCACTGCGCTACCGGCAATTTCACTCATGCTTCGTACAATTGGATAACTATCACTGTCGTCTTTTAAATTTTCAAAAGAGATGGCAGTAATTTTTTTCTCCATCATTTTCTGTAATAATTCAGCCTTTAACACACTCAAATGGATAGGCGAAATAATTACCTGGTTCAATTGTAAATGGGGTAAATCTTCTTCCACTACCGGGGCGCTTTTTACTAAAATGGGCGCTCTGTAAACCTCTGCCTTATCATAAACAATTCTTGCACCCGCTTCGCTATAATCTTTATCACGAAAATGTGCAGCATCTCCAGCATTATGTTCCAATACCACCTGGTGCCCATTACTTACCAATACTCCAACGGCATCCGGAGTAAGCGCCACGCGGTTTTCCTGGAAAGCGGTTTCCTTGGGAATACCAATCATTATTTGCGCACCCTTGGGCTTTATATCCAATGTTTCTTCCAGTGTTTCATAACTAAAAGAAGTACTTATGAATGGTTTTTGCTGCGACATGGAAAAGAAAAAAATTAATTGAGAATATTATATTTAATAGTCTTACCCCATCAAAGAGTTGAAATCCGGACGAAACACAACACCTATCGCACTGCCTCCGGAATTTCACGACCTCCATACATTGGTATGAGTCAAAAATAACTAATTATCACCGATTCGAAGACGACGATTATTTGTATCTATAACCTCAAGAAAAACATGAACCGTACCGGGCGGAAATAACCTTACCATTCGATCGGGCCATTCAATAAAGCAAATTGCCCCGCTATATAAACAATCCTCAATGCCCGCTCGCAATACTTCGTCTTCATGTTGCAATCGGTATAAGTCGATATGATATATTTTCCCATTGGGGTAACTATATTCATTGATTATTGAAAAAGTAGGGCTGCTTACGCTGCTGCTAACTTTTTGAAGAACACATAATGCGCTTATAAAAGTGGTTTTGCCGGCGCCCATTTCCCCATGAAAAGCAAATACTTTTTTATTGCCAGCATGCTTCCAAAAAAGAGTTGCAGCTCCTGTAATATTATTGCGATGAAATTGCACATCCATGTTGCAAATATAATATTGTAAATACTTTTATTTGAGCTGAAATGCAACTGAGTATTATTTATAATTCCGTGAATGGTAAGCCGAAGGAGTTGGGTGAATGTAATTTTGCCTGAGTATTTTACATCATAAATAATTAAACAGGTAATGGAAAAAGTGAATTGGAAGGTTGAAGGAATGACTTGTTCCAACTGTGCGCTTACGATCGATAAATATCTTCACAAACAGGGCTTGCAAAATGTAAAAGTAAACCTGGCAGGAGGCGAGGTAATTTTTGATATTGCTGAAAAAGATAGTGAAACGAAAATTCAAAAAGGAATTGAATCGCTGGGCTATAAAGTAATTGGCGAAGGAGAACAGCAAGTAGCATCCTCTTCAAGCAAACGACTCAATAAGTTTTTACGATATGTATTGATTTGTTCTCCCTTTACATTGATTTTAATGTTACATATGCTTCCTGGTATTCACGGTTGGACTCACTGGTTGATGAATCCCTGGTTGCAATTAGCCCTATGTACCCCCGTTTATATTATTGGTATGCGTTTTTTTGGGCGAAGCGCACTCAAAAGCATTCAGAATGGAATTCCTAATATGAATGTATTAATTGCAGTGGGTGCTACTGCAGCATTTGTTTATAGCCTGGTGGGTACTTTAATGGGACAAGGTCAGCAATATCTTTTTTATGAAACAGCCGCTACTATTATTACGTTAGTTTTTCTTGGAAATTATTTGGAAGATACGTCTATACAAACCACTCAACGTGCATTAAATCGATTGGTCAAATCACAAAAAATAATGGCCAATATAATTGCCTTTGATGAACATCATAAGGAACTTATTTTCCCAATTGATAATACACAATTACGAAGTGGCGATCTCATTCTGATTAAATCGGGTGAACAGGTACCGGCCGACTGCAAAATATTATCGGGCGAAGCCATTGTAAATGAAGCAATCATTACAGGAGAAAGTTTACCACTCACCAAAAAGCAAAAAGATAAATTAATAGGAGGAAGCCTGATCACCGATGGAACCATCAAAGCACAGGTAATTAACGAGGCAAAAAATTCTGTACTGTCTAATATCATTAATTTAGTAAAACAGGCACAGGGAGAAAAACCGCCGGTGCAATTGTTGGCCGATCGAATTAGTGCCATATTTGTTCCCGTTGTATTAGTTATTACGATCCTTACTTTTTTCGGGAATTATTTTGTACTGCAAAATTTTACGGAATCTTTAATGCGCAGTATTGCTGTGTTGGTTATTTCCTGCCCTTGTGCAATGGGGCTTGCTACTCCCGCAGCAATAGCTGTTGGGTTGGGCCGTGCAGCTAAAACAGGAATATTGTTTCGCAATGCAAAAAGTCTTGAAACATTTAAAAATATACAACAGGTTGTATTCGATAAAACAGGCACACTAACCACTGGTGAATTTGAAGTAAGTAATTTGAAAATCCTTGATGCTTCCTTATCAGAAATTGAGTTTAAGAAAATTATTTCCTCTCTCGAAAAATTCTCTAACCACCCCATTGCCACTAGTATCAGTAAAGCATTTAAAACAAAAGAAGAAATTAGATGGGATAAGATAGAAGAAGTAAAAGGGTTGGGTATGAAGGCAACCGACAGGGAGGGTAATGTATACCTGGCAGGATCGTATAAAATAGCAGAAGCTTTTACTAAAGAAAATACTCATAATGTATATCTAGT
>JANNEK010000248.1:0-2318 GCA_031378605.1 Chitinophagaceae bacterium
TTTAATATATTCGACCTGGGCCTTACTATCGATTACCGGAAGTGTATTGGGTAATACAAAAACATCTGTAAAGCCACCAGCAGCGGCTGCCGCTGCGCCTGTTTGTAAAGTTTCCTTATACTCTTGTCCGGGGTCAGCAAAATTGGAGAATATATCAACCCAGCCCGGTGATACATAGATGTTATCTCCTGTTATAATTGTTTCGTCACCCGAAACCGCAATCCTCGATTGAATTTCTTTGATAACACCAGCTTCTATTAAAATATCTGATCTGCTTCCGTTGTATGGAGAACCGGGATCAATTATATAGGCTTGTTGAATGAGAACCTTCATTGAAGAAAAGTTGAGCGAAGATAAGGGTTGTACTATAAAAGATAAAATAAGAAGTTAATCGATAAAAAAGTGCAAATGATGTCTCTGAAAACACTGATTGTATGAAAGATTTGAACAGGTACTAAGCTTAAATAACAATTGAGACGACTCATTTGTCAGGGATATCTATTCCCAACTCCAAACATCATTTTTGGAATTTGCAATAGCAGGCAACAAATTCGTAAAAATAGTTTTCCAGATTTTTTCTAAGAGACTGATTTCCACTTTTATAATTTTTTTTCATCAAAATAAATGTTTAACCGTATTGCATTTATTAAAATCATTTGCAAGATTTACATCACAATCCTATCCCACATGAATAACCTGTGATCAGCAGGTTTTTTTTATATCCTGCCTTTCTAAAATCCGGTGCCTAATCAAGTTCTAATAGTCCTAGAAACCGTAACCCTATTTTTTACTTGATTAATTAACGTACCATGAAACCCTTAAACGTAGTAACCCTTTTAATGGCAGTTCTTCTTCCTGCTTCATTTCTTTTTGCAGACCCGGGAAGTAACATGCGTCCATATTTTATTCGCTCCGCCAAATTTCTTGAAAATGTACGTAAGAACTACAAGGCTGAAGCTATTACTAATAAATTACCCGAAGCAAAAGCTGCAAAAATATGTGCTTGCCAGATTATGTCTGTTGCGTCCAATAATGAAAAGATGGACTACGTGGCGGTATTTTCGGAGAAAACAAACTATGGCGAACTAGATAACTCTTTTACAATTGCAATGAGCGTTTTGGAAACTGAAAAGAAGCAAATGAAATCGCTCTTTTTTCCTAAAATGAAAGTTTTGGAAACCTATTCAGTTTATAGCAGTTGTAAGACCTTAGCTGGTCAATTAACAAAAATCAATACTGATTTAAAAGTATATGAAATTTTAGATGCAGATATTTTAGGCAGTATTTACCTCAAAGGAAAAAAATAATTGATAACATACTCGTTTAACGGAGCACTTTACTTAAATGTGAAGTGCTTTTTTCTTGCCTAAAAATTCAGAATAATTAATATTG
This sequence comes from Chitinophagaceae bacterium, assembly GCA_031378605.1. Lineage (GTDB taxonomy): Bacteria > Bacteroidota > Bacteroidia > Chitinophagales > Chitinophagaceae > Endoryza. The sequence goes on from JANNEK010000248.1 coordinate 1,393, forward strand.
TTCCATTTCATTAGGGAAATCGTTGCTCTTTATGTCTTTAATATAATGCTGAACGGCTCCGGTTATTTGTTCATGAAGGTTCAAATATTTACGGAGAAACCTGGGTTTAAATTCGGTATTAATACCAAGCATATCGTGCATTACCAGTACTTGTCCATCGCAATGGCGACCCGCGCCAATGCCTATGGTTGGAATTTGTAAACTTTCTGATACTTCCTTAGCCAGGCTTGCTGGAATTTTTTCCAATACAATACCAAAGCAACCTGCCTGTTCCAAAAGCTTGGCATCGTTACGTAATTTAGTTGCTTCTACTTCCTCTTTAGCTCTAACAGTGTAGGTGCCAAATTTATAGATTGATTGAGGTGTTAAACCCAGATGCCCCATCACCGGTATACCTGCAGCCACTATTCGGTTAACAGATTCGATGACTTCCTCACCTCCCTCCAATTTAATGGCATGTGCACCCGTTTCTTTCATGATTCGAATAGCAGATGTTAATGCTTCTTTTGGATTAGATTGGTAGGAACCAAACGGAAGGTCCACCACCACAAAACAACGACTTACTCCACGTAATACTGAAGAGGCGTGATAGATCATCTGATCCAGTGTAATAGGAAGAGTGGTTTCATGCCCAGCCATTACGTTTGAAGCCGAATCGCCCACCAGAATCACATCAATTCCGGCATCATCCATAATTTTTGCAAAAGAAAAATCATAAGCAGTAATCATGGATATTTTTTCACCCGCCCCTTTCATTTTTTGAAGGGTATGGGTAGTAATTTTTTTTACATCTTTTTGTGTAGACATGCAGAGAAGTTTTTAATGAATTATCGGAGAGAATATGGCCCTGCATTAGAATAAAACATATCCGGAATACTCCAAATGGAAATCAAAATTAAGAATTAAAATTTTATCTTCTATCATAG
>JANNEK010000290.1:0-16472 GCA_031378605.1 Chitinophagaceae bacterium
TTTTGAAGAGCTAGAAGTAACGCTGCATTACTTGTTTGAGCTTTCACAGAACAATACCCCATTAAAACATTATGACAACTGTAAATATTTTATGGTATTTACAACCTGGCTTCAAATTACTATTATTCCTTTGTTTAAAGATACAGCAAAACATCTTCGTTTATATACCTCAATAGGTGATTGGCAGAATGCTTAAGTTACAGAATTTGTAGTAGAACACCCTCGTAAAAAAATCAAGGAAAAAATAAAGCATACAGTTAACATCTGTAACGAAGAAGTTTCAATAAGGAGATTGTATTACTTATTGACGGCACTGCAAGCAGATACAACTAGTAAGACAAATAAATGTATCCGGCACCACTCTCCAGATTAAGAAAAAAAGTAGTTGAAGAAAAGAAGGTTATTGAACGCACAATGGTTGTTGCATTACTATTAAAAAAACCAATCAATTCCACCCGCACTAAAACAGATTATTTTTTTATCAAAAAGAAACACCTTATACGGCAGATATTTTAAATAGTGTACAAGAAAGAAAGACAAACTATTAGTCGTTAAGAATAAAAGCGCTGGGATAAATATTACCCTCGTATTATTCTTCATAAGTAACCAGTACCCGTATCGCCTTACTTAATATATTAATACTATTTCCCGCTTTATTATAAACATTAATATCGGTACCGGTTACCTGCCAGTTGTATTCATAGCCAGGCACGTCCAGGTACGAACCAGGTATATCGGCGGTGCCTGCGGCATAAGTTAACAATATTTGAACACCTAGAATTTTAGCGCGGTTTAATCCGTGTGGAATAGTTGTTAATCCACCTTGCGCATTTGCGCTAGTTCCGGACAATTTTTTCATTTTAATCAACGGGGCGCTATTGGCATTTTCGCCCAGGCGGGTATAGCCGTTATGGTCGGTGTTTCCATTTTTATATACTACCATGGCGTTGGTACGGGCTAGGTCTGTACTTCCATTCCCCACAATTAGTAATGGATCTGCGGGTACCCATGTTGTTTGTGATGAACCAATCACATAGTCATTATATCTTCCTAAGGACAATGAGCTATAAGCGTTGGCGATGGTTCCAAATCCGAGTGCAGTTGTTAATGTTCCAAATGCTCTTGTATCTACACCAAATGTAGTGGTAAAATTGCCCAACGCCTCGGTACCCAATCCAAATGCCACTGCATTATTTCCATTAGCCCTGGTATCGTATCCTGTTGCAAAACTCCAGGGACCTAAATTATCCCACTGGCTGCCTGTTACTGTTCCCACCCGGAATGCACTTTTTTGTGGATTCCAGAATAATCGGGTACCGGTGCCAGATGCACCCACAGGAATATCATATGGATCATTAAAGTTTAATACTGCTGTAGGATTTTTACTTAATAGATTACCATTTTTATAAATGAGAAATGTATTATGCCGTGAAACATTACTGGAACCATTTCCAATATATAGAAGCGGGTCTATATTAACGTTAGCCGTTGAATTACCAGGTATGGTAGAATCGGAATATAAACCCATAGCAACGGAACCATACGATTTAGCAAAGTTTCCTAAACCCATAGCGATGGAGTAACTCCCGGTTGATATGGAAGACTCGCCCATAGCTACTGAACTAATACCACTTGCTATAGAATTACTTCCAATGGCAGTGGTTCGTCCGCCGAGTGCCTGTGTATTGATACCCATGGCAGTTGAAAAAATACCCGATGCCGTACTTCCATTGCCCAGTGCCAATGCATTAGTACCATATGCTTTGGTACCAGTACCCCATGCAAACGATGAATTTCCCACCGCCCTTGTATTTCCACCCATTGCTATACTGGAGGTTCCAATACTATCAGCATCCCAACTGGCATTTTGCACCAGGCCTACCCGAAAAGCAGCTTTCTCCGGAATCCACATAAATCGGGTACCCGGCCCATTAATGGGCAGTGTGAAATTTACTGGTTCGACCAACAATGCCGGTGCCGAAAAAATAACATTACTATCTAACACGTGTAAGCGAGCTAATGGATTTGAAGTTCCAATTCCTACATTTCCCAACGATCTGTAAATAGCTGAATTATTTTTTATCCATACATTATTATTTTCCGTAACCATTTCAGACCAGCCAGAAGGAGTATGCATCCAGATGCTTTTGGTAGTATAATCATATATCATCAGGCCATCAGCCGGCGAGGGAATAGCAATTCTTTGTGACGTAGCCATACTCGGTAATAAAAATCCTTTTGAAGTACTTTCAAGATGCAACAATGCACTGGGATCGGGGATAGTGATTCCGATACCCACACTTTGAGCAATACTTCCTTTACTAAAAAAGACTATAATAAAAACTACTACGGTTATCTTTCTCATAAAACAAACTTTATTGAATACTGAATTTCATAAAAAGGACTACATCAATCAATACCCCTTTTGGGCGGTGTTACTATTGTAACAATACCAATCAATATAATGATCCATTCATAGAAACTTAATTTATTCTATTTATTCCAAGATAGCCTCCGGTAATCTGCGGTGTTCCGCTGGCAGTATTATACTGGTAAATAATACCGTTAAGGGAAAAAGTGGTACCGGCCGTTATGTGAAGCATAATCCTAAAAGGGATTAATTCTTTAAATGATGTGCTGGCTCCTGCACTAAACTGATCCAGCCGTTCTGCGATTTGCTGATATATACGTGTGGTAACACCATTGTTCACCAAAAGATTGACTTCAGTAATGGGCGCACCACCTGCACTAACGGTAACGTTACCACTATTTATATCCAGCTTGCCTTCAATTTCATACAGTCCGGTAGTGTTAATTGTAATTGCAGAAGCACCCGGCGAAAAAGTTGCCGGGTTAAGATTATAGTACACTGCGCCAAAATTAACAGGGGCCGTAATCGCAGAAGGCAGTAAGGAAGTGGCAACGGGAAGCATGATACGATCTGTTGCCGGATAATTTTCCGGCGCTGCCTGCCAGGAAGGTGCCGCCACTCCGTTAGAAGTAAGCACCTGACCAGCCGAACCCGAATTACCATTCAACTGCAGTTGTCCTCCGATATTTGAATTACCAGTAACCAACAGAGGTCCGCTAAAAGTACTACCACCTTCTGCAAAGAAAAACACCTTTCGATTGGTGGTATTTGTTCCGGCCCCAATAATAGTAAGTGCCGGTTGCCCAAAGGCGTTATATCCAATTTTACCCGCATTCACTTCCTTTCCGGCGACAGCCGATCCGAATTCAAGCAGATTTAATCCTGCAATTTTAATGTCACCATTTAATAAAGTAGTTCCTACTACGCTAAGTCGGTCCGATGGATTATTCGTTCCGATACCGAAATTGCCATCGCCTCGTAATGTAATAAGTGGCCCAACCATGCTACTGTGCGTAAAATCAAAAAAACTGGAACTGCCCGTATTTCGCGGAAAGGCACTTATTTCGAAATGCGCAGGCGAGCCTTGGTTTTGGAATCGAATGCCGGGGCTGCCCGATATAGCCGAATCATAAAGAAGTACCGTCGGCGACGTGATTGATGAGAGATGATTTACCTGCAAGCGGCCGACCGGGTTGGTGATTCCTATGCCTACATTTTGCGACATACCGAAGATACACTGGTACAGAATTATAATAAGAAGGGATACTTTTTTCATTGTAAATTTTTTAAAATGCAGTTAAATAGTGAAAATATAAAAAGCTATAATTCGATTTAATCTTTTTAAAATAACTTATAATTTTAAAAACTCAACTCGCCTATTCTTTGCCTTTTCCTCTGTCGTTGTATTCGGTGCAACAGGCACCGATGCTCCTTTACCATCCGTAGTAATGCGCATTTGTGCAATACCGTAATTTTCTAATAAGTATCGCTTTACAGCAGCAGCACGCTTTTGTGATAGGGTTAAATTATTAGCTGCTACACCATCACTATCAGTATGACCTGTAATTTTTATTTTTAAAGTTGGATTATTTTGTAAAGCTTCTCCAAACTGGTTAATGACTGAAAAGGACTCCGATTTAATAACATCGCTGTTTACATCAAATAAAATATCATTGGTAACAGCTTTCCCTTCTTCCATCAGTTGCTTGATTAATAAACTGCGGGCATCTGTTTCTGAAGAAGCAATACTCAAATTACCCAGCAGCATTCCTAATTCGGAAGCGGGCACTACATAAATATTTGCGAAATAAAAATTATTGAGCAGTTCCGGAGTTAAGGCGCGAGGTAAATCAACGATTTTAGTTTTATCTAAGTATACACGTACCCTTGTTTTATTAACGGTCATACTTACATGAAGTACCTTATTCGTATAAACCGGCAGATCGAATTCATTTTTATTTCCGATTACTTCCTTTAATCCATACTCAACGGTATGTCCGTTTCTTTCGTTGTATCGGGCAATCGCCACAAAAAATTTATTCATGTAAAATAAATTTTCTTTTAGCAGATCGCGCATAGGAGTAAGCCCGAATTGAATATAGGGAATAGATCGGTCATCACTACCCTGCAAAAATAAATCAAACTCTATGGTACAGTTTTCAGGAAGTGTTTTATCCATTACCGGATTCACAACTGTATTGTGTTCTATCTCTAACCATTTACCGGGTTGCCCCTCGATGGTTACAATTTTGCCACTGCCATTTGAATTCCATTGTGCCGGAAAATCGGCCAGTGCATCCTTTTCAAAACGATCTTCGAAGAATACGGTAGTACCCGGTACAAAATCAGAAAAGCTCCCAGGTTTTGTTTGATTTCCTCGATTCGGTTCCTTTGAAATTTCTTTTCCATTGGTAGCCCCATGTTTTTCTTCCGGCTGATTAACTGAATCAACGTTGCTTTTCTTTTCATTTTTTTTCTTAAATAAATTATCGATAGCTTCTTCCGCTTTATTCAATCCCTTATCAATGGTTTGGTCGATTTTGACATCCACTTTTTTATTTGTTTTTTGAACTACTTTTTTTCCGACTGATTGTCCTATTGATTGCAACGTAAAGAAGAATATTACAATGATAAGTATCGATTTCATACTTCTTATTTTAATTATTCGTTTATACTGCTTACTTCTTTTACTCATTTGTTCAAAATTCAACTAAAAACGAAAGCCTTCCAATGCCCCATTTGTGTGACGCACATTGAGGAAGCTATTCATTCATTCAACGAACCGTGCTACTAATGCGTTCGCATTGCTGCCACATATTCACTATATAATCTGCTGCACTAAAAAAAACCTGGCGCTCTCTTTTCGTCATTCCTAAATTTTTTAAATTCTGGAAATAATCCGGATATAAACCAGTATGAGCCACACCTTCTGTATCATAGTCCCATTCCTTTTCTTCAAAACGATATTTTGTCATGGTAGATTCATGGGTATCATTCGTATACCTCACATGCGAGCTTGGTCGCGGATGCGGCATCGTTACAAACCCATTGATATCACTAGCCATAGTAACCGCTTTTCCACCCACCATCGATAACCCTTTTCTATAATTTTGTAAAAAGGCATGGGCATTCGATTCGCCAATACCCACATTTTGAGAAAAGGAAATAACAGGAAAAAAAATAAGCAGTAAGACAATTATCTTTTTCATACCAAATTATTTGGTATAAAAATCTGCATTAAAGCAAAGCAGGATAATTACACATTTGGGTAATAAAAAGTTTGATTGGACAGGCGGCTCACAGCAATTCTCCGCTGGTTTTTTGTGCCATCGAGGCAAAAGCCGTAAATTAACTCAGCGAAATGCGGGTATTAAAAGGCACATTTCGCTGTGATAATGCCACTTTACCTATAAAAATGGTTCAACAAAACTTCATTATCTATTAAATGATTATTGTTTTTTACCCCCCATTTTGTAATAAAGGTCAGAAAAACAGTTTTCTTTGTTCCTGTTTCCCACTTAAAATTTTGTACCCGCTGGTTTAACAAGGATTCGTATTGTTTATTTATTACAAAAGGCTTGTCGTAAAATTTAATTTCGCAGAGATTTATACACTGGTCGTTTCTGTCTATTATTAAATCTATCTGGCCACCGCTGTTTTTTGCTGTGCTTTTTATGTTGTGCGAATACTGATTTGATATAATGCCAGCAATACCCAAATGTTGTTTTATTTTATCAATATGTTTAAAACAAAAATTCTCAAAAGCATAGCCAAGCCATAGTTTAAATGGTTGTGTTTTAGTTATTAAATTCCAATTACCACCATTTTTTTTCGCCATAAATTTCAGATAAAACAACGAAAACTCGTCGGTAAGCCTGTATAGTTTTTCTTTTTTAATATTACTGAATGGCGATGTACTGGTTATAAATCCTGAAATTTCCAATTCCTCCAGAATTTTTGTAAGGGTGCCGCCACTTGCAAGGCTGCTTAGTTTTACAATCTCCTTCTGGCTTACACCTTTCCATTTGCTGTAGCAGGCTTTTATCACCGAAATGTAGTTTATTGGTTTTGCAAACAAAGCAGCATATAAATTCTCAAACTCGTTTTTTAACGGCGCTTTTGCGTCAAAGCAAAGATTGTTTACCACTTGCGGCACACTCTTGCCTTTCTCTATTTGTTTAAGGTAATAAGGAATGCCGCCGAGTATCATATACAATTCTGTTATTTGCTCATCGTTAAATTTTAAACCTCTTTGCTTCAGGTATTCTTTTGTTTCGTTGCAGGTAAATGGCTGTAAATATATCTGCCTCGTTACACGGTTGTGTAACCCGCCTTTGTTATTTATTACCTGCTTTATCATCCAGCTTGCGGCAGAGCCACAAATGGCTACCACCATATTATTTTTACTTGCCCAGCTATTCCAAAAAAAATCAAAGGCTTTTAAGAATCCCGGCTTAATACCTGCTATCCACGGCAGCTCATCTATAAACACTACCTGTTTTTTCCTGCTTTTATTTGTAGTAAGTATTTCAATTAAAATCTGAAAGGCCTGCAGCCAATCCGTAATCTTATTGGGAACAGCTTTTTTACCAAAAGTTTGTTGCAGGCAAAAAGTAAAACTTTTTAACTGTTCCTTTGTAGTACCATTTTGTATACCTGCAAATTCAAATACTATATTTTCTTTAAAGGTTTCTCTTATTAAATAAGTTTTACCTACACGGCGGCGGCCTAAAACACTTACTAATTCTGCCTCTTTGGATGTTAACAGGTTATTTAATATTTTTATCTCTTCTGTTCTTCCTATCATGTCAAAAAATTTAAGTCAGCGAAATCTGATATAAAAATAGCACATTTCGCTGACTTAAAAAACCAATCCTGTGAAATGCGGGTACAAAAAATGAGGTTATGCGGAGCAACATCGAACGTTGCAGCAGTTCTTCCTTAAATAATAAATTATTATTTTAAACCAATTCAATTAATGTGTTAGTGTTACCCGACATAAATAATCGTTGGCGTTACAAGTCCCTGCATTTTGTGCAAAGTCGTGAGTTAATAGCCGGAAGTGATATGCCTTATAACTAACTTGCTCAATCCAACCTTACAATCTTATGCTGCAATGCTTTTGCTACTGCTTCGGTTCCGCAGTTCACATGAAGTTTGTGATAAATATTTTGAAGATGACGCTTTACGGTATCAATACTAATGGTACAGGTATGAGCAATCATTTTATAGGAATTTCCTTTAACAAGTAATTCTAATACTTCCTTTTCGCGATTGGTAAGATTATAATCCTCTGTTTTCGCAGGCTTCTGTCGAAAAAATTGAAAAACTTTTTGAGCTACAAAGGGACTCATGGGTGCTCCTCCCTTCATCACTTCTTCTAAACTTTGTATAAGTTGAATGGGTGGCGTGTTTTTTAATAAATAACCATCAGCCCCATGGCATATAGAATCAAAAATACGGGTATCATCATCAAACACGGTATGCATAACTATTTTCACTTCCGGGTAAACTGCTTTTATCTGCTTAACTCCTTCAATACCCGTTATACCCGGCATATCAATATCCATGATCGCTAATTCAGCATTTGTATCTTCTATTTTTTGCACAGCATTTTGACAATCCGGGAAAGTGCCTACGACACGAAAAGTTTGTCCGTCATCCAATAATAACTCCAATGATTTTCTCAAGCGACTATTATCTTCAAAAATTATCAGTTTATAAGGCATATGTAAATGTACCAGCTTTCATGAATTCTACCTATTACACAATCGGGTGATGTTAAATGGGCATCTCTAATTGCAACTTTGTACCCTTGTTTATTCCCGTTTCAATACTCAATCGTGCCTTTAACAGATTTGCACGCTGTTTCATATTTTGCAAGCCATTACCTCGCACCACGGTAGCTTCATCAAACCCAATTCCATTATCAGCTATTGATAACAGTACCTGATGCTTTTCAACGATACAGTTAATCGTTGCCATAGAAGCTTTTGAATATTTCGCCATATTGTTTATTGCTTCTTTAAAAATTAAATAAAAATCTCTTCGCTTATCCATCTCCAGCTTCCATTCAATGGTGTTTTCAGGAAACGTTATCTCATACTGTATGTTTTTTGCATCCAGTATATCAGACGCATATCTTTTCATTTTAATAAATAACTGTTCCATGTCATCGAAGCGGGGATTAATATTCCAGACGATGTCACTGATCCCTTCACTTACCGTGCGAATATCTTCAGAAGCTTTATCAAGATATTCTGATACTTTTTTCGGTTCGTTCGCATTTCGTTTTGTCAGTTCATTGAGAATACTGATATTACTCAGCGAAGCTCCGATATCATCATGTAAATCGCTGGCTATATGATTGCGCATTTCCTGGAGTTCCGATTGCTGTTGCAATTTCTTTTTTAATTTATACCGGCTAAAGCTAATACCGGCCACCAATAGTAGTAGTAATGTTCCGGCAATAATTCCATTCCGTAATTGTTTTTGATTTTGCAATTGCTTTTCGTTAATCAGTTTTTCTTTCTGAATCAGTCGCAACTCCTGTTCTTTGTTTTTTGACTGTAAGGCCTGCCTGTCCAATTCTTCCTTTTGTTTTGACAATTTCAGGTCCTGCAATTGCTGCTGTTGCTGTAACAAATTAATCTCATTTTGTTTTTGAGCAGCTTCTAACTTGTTTCCATTAATTAATGCCCGTTGTTTTTCAATCTCTAATTGTTTAATCGTTTGTTCAGTACCCAGCCTTTCTATTTCAATATCCTTTTTAGCAGTTTGATATTTCGCTTCTAACTCAAAAATATTTTCCTGTTGTTTAGAAAGCAACAAGCTATCCTTATATAGAATATGTTTTTTGTAGGTTGAATACGCTTGCTTATAATTTTTTTGAGCTAGATAGAATTCGGACTTGTATTGATAAAGATTTTTGAGGTCGAATTTGCTTTTCAATTGCTCCGCCAGTTGGATACCTTTATCATAATAAGAAAGTATGAGGGAACTATCCATCAACAATAGTTCGGCATAATAGGCTATTGCCAGGTATTGGTTGGCAAGCAACCACAAATCAGCTTTTGAAGTTTCGAGTATACGAACAGCCTTCAATTCAGATTCGTAGGCAATCTCTTTTTTTCCCTGTACATTAGCCACAACGGCCGATGTTATGTAAGATTCTGCAATCCGATGCTCAATACCCGATTGCTGTGCATACTTCTCACATAAGAGCTGGTATTTAACCGCCGAATCAATATTAATGTACAAATATTGGCGGCTCAGGTTGGAACAAACCAACGAAAGCTTATTGAAATCACCCACTTTTTGCCGAAATACCAGCGACTGTTTGCTATATTCAATAGCCTTTTGCTTTTGCCCCAAACGGCCATAGATCGTTCCGATATTTCCCAACGTCATCGCACAACCTACGGCATCACCAATTGATTCATAAACAGCAAATCCCTTTAAGCAATATTCCATCATTCTTGCTTCATTGTCTTTTCTTCCCCACGCATAGCCCAGTTCGTTATAACAATGCCCTGTATAGGATAATTTTACCTTTTCTAATTTTTGATAGAGCGCTTTCTCGAAATAATAAATAGCCGAATCTACGTTATTGCTATAGAGTTGTACCTGCCCTTTATGCAACCAGGAAATTCCAATTATTGTGGAGTCTTTCATCAACTTACCGCTTCGTTGAATAATAGTCGCATTTTTTTCAGCCTCGTTTAACTCGTCTTTTTCAAGCAAGGCATCGTTCATTTTGATTCGGGACCATATTTCACCATATACATAATTATGTTGCTGACTATAAAAAAACGCCTGGCGGGCGAGAGTAAGCACAGAATCGTATTTTGTTAAATCAAAAAGTTTATCCGCCTTGTTAAGAAGGCCCCATACCACCATAGAATCCTGCTTAGCTGCTAAAGACTGAGCAACTAAAGAATTAACAAGTGCTGTGATCGCAATCAATACAATAAAAAGACTAATTCGTTTTCCCATAACAAATGGTTCTCTGTTACATTGACATATCCAGCAATAACTGTGTGCCTTTCCCAGGCGAACTATTTATCGAAAGGTTTCCTTTCAACAACACTGCCCGGTCCTTCATATTCTGTAACCCATTCCCTGCTTTCAAGCTGGAGGCTTCAAATCCAATACCATTATCGTTGATGGATAGTCGAACCCGGCCATTTTCCAACCATAACTCAATTATTGCCATGGTAGCGTTTGAATATTTTGCGAGATTATTTACTGCTTCTTTGAACAATAAATATAAATCCCGCCGCTTATCCATGCCAAGCTTCCAGTCAGGTGCTTGTTCAGGAAACTGAATCGTATAGTCAATATTTTTTCCGTCAAGAATATCCGATGCATATCTTTTCATTCTTACAAAAAGGTGGGCAAGATCGTCATACCGTGGATTAATATTCCAAACAATATCACTGATTCCTTCACTTACCTGGCGAATGTCTTCCGACGCTTTAGTTAGGTATTCCTTTACTTTTTGCGGATTGGTTGCATTTCTCCGGGTAAGCTCATTGAGAATATTTATATTACTAAGTGAAGCTCCAATATCATCATGCAAATCGCTGGCAATATGGTTGCGCATCTCCTGCATGACAGTTTGTTGTTCTAATTTTTTCTTTAACTGGTAACGGCTGAATCCAATACCTCCTAACAATAACAATAATATAGTACCTGCAATGATGCCGTTGCGAAGTTGTTGTTGGTTTTCCAACTTCCGTTCACTTAGTAATTGTTCTTTTTGCACTAAAGCCAATTCCTGATCCTTATTCTTCGTTTGTAATTGTTGTTTTTGTAATTCTTCCTCCTGGGTGGATAGCCTCAAATTTTGCAACTGCTGTTGTTGTTGCAGAATGCTGATCTCGTTTGTCTTTTGCATGGCCTCCAGCTTATTTCCATTAATGATCGCCTGTTGCTTTTCTATTTCCAGTTGATTAATCCGTTGATTGGAATTCAGCCGTTCAATTTCTACGTCCTTCTTAGCTGTTTGATATTTTTTTTCAAGTTCATCAATATTTTGTTGTTTTTCTATTGATGAAATACTATCCCTGTACAGAATATGCTTTTTGTAGTTTTTATACGCTTCCTCAAAATTATTTTTTCTTATATAAAAATTCGACATAAAAAGGAATAAATCTCTTTGATTTGTTTTATTGTTGATTTCCTTAGATAATTGCATCGATTTATTAAAATAGGAAAGTGTGATTATTGAATCCTTCTTTAGCATGTCTGCTAAAAATGCGGCGGCAATATATCGTCTCGAAAGCATTATTAAATCTGATCTTGAGTTTTCCAATAGACCGATTACTTTCAACTCGTACTCAAATGCTTCCTGATTTTTCTTTTGTGCATTAGCTACCAATGAAGAGGTAATATAAGAATGAATGAGTCGGTCCTCGCTACCAGTTTGTTCTGCATACTTAACACATAGTTGCTGGTATTTTACGGCTTCGTCTATGCTATTGGCAAGATAGGTCTGACTTAGATTACAACAGGCAAGAGCTAACTTATTAATATTACCTGCCTGTTCTCTGTAAGAGAGAGATTTTTTCCCATACTCAATTGCTTTATCTTTCTGACCTAACTCATAATAAACCGACGAAATATTTCCCAAGGCATCCGCACAACCTGTAGGATCTTTTAACTTCTCATAAATCGCTAAACTTTTCAAGCAACAACTAACCAATTTTTCAACAACTTCTTTCCTTCCCCAGGTATAGCCAAGATCGTTATAGGCAACTGCCGTATAACTATTTTGCATTTTTTCTAAATTGTAGTTTAAGCTTTTTTCGAAATTCATAATGGCCGAATCATACTTATCCTGGTAAAGTTGTACCTGTGCTTTTTGTAAAAAAGAGATTGCGATGGCCTGGGAATCTCTTAATCGAATTCCTAGCTGAAATATGAGGGAAATGTTTTTTTCTGTTTCTGCTAATTCGTTGTTTACAACAAGTAAATCATTTAATTTAATTATAGACCATGCCTGGCCGATCAAATAGTTATGCTGAAGGCTATAAGATATTGCCTGCCTGGTTATATTTATGGCCGAATCATAGGTATTATATTTAAACAGTAATTCTTCGGCATGCTCCAGCATTCGAAAAACAGTTACTGAATCTTGCCGGTTTTTATCTTTTTGCGCATATGATTTGCCAGGGGAACCAAAAGTTATGATCCCAACTACGAATAAAAAACCACATAAGTTTTTTAGCATAAAATCATAAAATGAGCCAGAAATTACAACTTTCAGCACGAAGTGAAAAATCTGAATTAATTTTACCCTACCAATGCAAAATAAATTATATCCAGCCGTTCCTGAATTCAAGTCCAAAAAAATAGTATTGTTTGATGGTGTCTGCAATTTATGCAGTAGCAGTGTTCAATTTATTTTGAAAAGAGATAAGAAAAATCAGTTTCTGTTTGGTTCCCTGCAAGGAAATTTTGGGCAGTCCATTTTAAAGAAATATAATTTATCAACGGATACCTTTAATTCCTTTATGTTATTGGAAGGAGAAAACCTGTATAGTAAATCTTCGGGAGCCTTGCGAATGCTGAAATATCTCGGAGGAGGCTGGCGTTTATTATACGGATTTATGATTGTACCAAAATTTATCCGCGATGGAGTATATAACTGGATATCAAAGAACCGATATAAGTGGTTCGGAAAAAAAAATGAGTGCTGGTTACCAAAACCGGAATGGAAGGATAAATTTTTAGACTAATCTACTTCAGAAATTTTTTCTTCGTCAAAAGTTTTACTATCTCTTATTTCTCTTTTAATAATCTCTTTTAACCTTCGTTCGTTTCGCTGCCAACTATATATGGTGAGTAGTGAGGTTATAACTAAACTGATAATAGGAATTATCCACGGCCTTTCGGGCATACTAAAAGAGGATAACATAGCAGCAACAAAAGAAACGATAATACTGCTTACAATGGTGCCTGTAATAATATATAATAAGAAGTAGGAGCGTTTACCATCTTTACGCTGATATTCCCATGAACGCACAAATCTTTTTTCTTCAGCGGTTAACATTGAAAAAAAATTAAATTTTAAATGTACCTTTTAAATAGAACACACATTGTCCGGATAGAAGTACTCTTTTTTTATTCAATTGCTCACAACCAATCTCACCCCCACGAGCACTTAGTTGTTTTGCTTTCATTTTCTTCTTATTCAATTTTTCACTCCAAAATGGAATCAGTTGAGAATGTGCTGAACCAGTTACCGGATCTTCATCAATACCAGAAACTGGCGCAAAGAATCGCGAAACAAAATCACAATCATTGCCGGGTGCCGTTATCATTATATCCTGTTCAACTATTTTTAACAATGAAAAATCGGGTGAACAATTTTTTACATCAATTTCGGTTGCTAATTCAACCAGTAAATCTCTATGTTTATAAACACCAACAATTTCAGCTCCACCTAAGGCAGGTGCCAGGTTCGATGGATAATCGGTTATCCGTTCCGGTTTCCAACTCGGGAAATCCATTTCAATACAGTTTTTTTTTCGATATGTTTTTAATAACCCGCTCATGCTACTGAATACGATTGCTTTCTTTTTTCTTTTAATAAAAGAGAAGATCACAAAAGCAGCAGCGAGCGTAGCATGTCCGCACAAATTAACTTCGACGCCCGGAGTAAACCAACGGATATCATAATCAACTCCTTTCCTCGCTGAAGGAATAAAAAAAACGGTTTCGCTTAAGTTATTTTCCGATGCCAGTTGTTGCATTTGAATTTTGCTCAACCATTTCTTTAGAGGAACAACGGCTGCAGGGTTACCTCCAAAAAGTTTATTCGTGAATGCATCAATTTGATATAAGGTAAGTTTCATGGAGAGTTGTTTAGGGTTAATAGTTTGGAGTTTGGAGTTTGGAGTTTGTGGTTCTTGAAAATCGAAAATACTTTATTTAATGTTGCTTGCCTTTACTCAAACGTTTACGCCCGAAGAACTACAAACTACAAACCACAAACTATCTACTCTTTCCACAAACTAAAAACTATCTACTCTTTCATCATTTCCCTCAGCACATCTATAATTTCTTCTGCATTGGGTTTACTGAAATAATCGCCATCGCTGCTATAACTGGGGCGATGTGCTTTTCCCGTGATGGTACGGGGAGCGGTATCAAGCCAACGATAGCCGCCCTGCTGTTCCATTACTATATTATACATATACGCAGCAGCGCCACCTGGCACGTCTTCATCAATAAACACAATACGATTTGTTTTTTTCAACGAATCGAGAATTTTATGATGAATATCAAAAGGCAATAAGGTTTGTACATCTATAATTTCACAATAAATACCAGATTTCTGTAAAACATCTCCAGCCTCTTGAATAATTCTTAAGGTAGACCCATAAGAAACTACGGTAATATCCGTTCCTTCGCGAATTATTTCAGGTACACCTAAGGGTACCTGGTAGTTTAGCAAATTAGCAGGAAGTTTTTCTTTTAAACGATAGCCGTTCAAACATTCCACAATAATTGCCGGATCGTTGCCTGAAAGAATGGTATTGTATAAGCCTATGGCCTGAACCATATTCCGGGGTACCCCAATATGAAAACCCCTCAAAGAACTTAGCATCATTCCCATGGGAGAACCACTATGCCAAATGCCTTCCAACCGATGACCTCTTGTTCGAACAATCAGCGGGGCGCTTTGCCTTCCTTTGCTTCTCCAATGCAATGTAGCTGCATCATCAGTTAATGGCTGCAATCCGTAAACGAGGTAATCAATGTATTGAATTTCTGCTATGGGTCTCAGTCCGCGCATTGCCAACCCAATTCCCTGACCCATTATCGTTAGTTCACGAATTCCACAATCGAAAATCCGATTTTCACCATATTTAGCCTGCAACCCGGCGAAGCCCTGGTTAACATCTCCAATTTTTCCCACGTCTTCTCCAAAAGCCACTACTTTTTTATTATTGGCAAAAAGTGCTTCAAAATACCTGTTTAATATCTCATACCCATTTACCACTGGGGCATCGGCGTTATATTGAATTTCTGTGCCCTTACGATTCAACGGACTGTTAGGAGCTTCGCTATATAAATGTGAGTTATAATAATTAATACCCTCCCTGCGCAATTCATTGAAATAATTTTTTACCATAGCACCGTTAGCCGGATCAACATTTTCGAGGGTAGCGTGCAATGCAACCAATATATCTTTACGCATGGGTTCGCGATTGGACAAAAGATTGCTTTTTATATTAACAACCACTTCGCCTGCATCGCCACCGTTTGAAATAATTGCATCTAAAAGCGAAACACTTTTTTCAACCTGTTCTTTGATAGGAACAAAAAATTTATCCCACGCTTTTTGTTTTCCCGCACGAACCAATTCTTTTGCACTTACCTCAATGTCTGTTAATTCCTCTTCGCTGGCTAATTCGTTTTCTAAAATCCAATCACGCATTTTTTTATTCCCATCCCATTCCCGTTCCCAACTAAGCCTTTCAGGAGTTTTATATCTTTCATGGCTACCCGAAGTAGAATGACCCTGTGGTTGTGTTACTTCTTCTACATGAAAAAGAGCTGGCGTATGAGTATCGCGTATTTTTTGAATGCCTGCTTCAAACACTTCGCACATGCCGGCATAGTCCCAGGCTTTTACTTTATAAATTTCAATTCCGTTGGATCCTTCTTTTTTCTGCATTCCTTTTAAAGCCTCTGAAATGGAACCTTTGGTAGTTTGAAATTTCGTTGGAACCGAAATCCCATACCCATCATCCCAAACAAAAAAAGCAATCGGAATTTGCATTACACCCGCCGCATTAATTGTTTCCCAAAAATGTCCTTCTGACGTGGAAGCATCTCCGATTGTACAAAAACAAACTTCGTTTCCATTAGTACTTAAATGATCAAATTGCCGATAGGTACTTTCGTTACGGAATAATTTTGATGCAAGGGCCAATCCAATAGAGCGGGGCATTTGTGCAGCCGTTGGCGCCATACCGGAAGTGATATTTTTTCGATTAACTAAATCCAGCCATTCTCCCTGTTCATTTACAAAAGGTGAAGCAAAATGAGAATTCATTTGTCGCCCGCCACTATGAGGTTCATTTTC
>JANNEK010000309.1:0-13340 GCA_031378605.1 Chitinophagaceae bacterium
ATACCGATCGGCTACACGAATTAGAAACGTTGGGTGGATATTCTATTCATCACAAAACGGAGGAAGTGTTACAGGGACTTGGCTTTAGTAATTCCGATTTACAACGTCCTTATCGGGAGTTTAGCGGAGGATGGCGCATGCGGGTATTGTTGGCTAAAATGATTTTACAACAACCCGATTTATTATTGCTGGATGAACCTACCAACCACCTCGATTTACCTTCAATTGAATGGCTTGAAAAATACCTGGTGCATTACCAGGGTTCGGTTGTAATTGTGAGCCACGATAAATATTTTCTGAACCGAATGGTTACTAAAATTGTTGAACTTTATCAACAGGAATTAAATATTTATAATGGTAACTATGATTATTACGAAAAGGAAAAAGCCATCCGTATAGATCAGCAACAAAAAGCTTTTGAAAATCAACAGGATTATATTCGTCAGCAGGAACGTTTTATCGAACGGTTTAAAGCGAAAGCAAGTAAGGCAGCACAGGCTCAAAGTATTCAGAAACGATTGGATAAATTGGATAAGATTGAAGATGTAGAACTTGAACGCCCGAATATTAAGATCAATTTCCGGGTTGATAAAATTCCGGGAAAAGTGCTTGCCGAATTAAAACATATTACAAAATCGTTTGGTGAAAATACCATTGTAAAAAATACTTCGGCAGAAATTAGCAGAGGCGATAAAATAGCATTGATTGGCGCTAACGGAAAAGGGAAATCCACCCTATTGCGGATTATTGCCGGAGCAGAAACATTTACCGGCGATCGCAAATGGGGTCATAATGTAGAAGAAAGTTTTTATGCACAGCATCAGTTAGAAGCGTTGAATGTAAATAATACCGTGTTGGATGAAATGAAAGAATGCGGCAGCCAGTTAAATGACCCGGAATTAAGAAATCTTTTGGGCTGTTTCTTATTTGGCGGAGATGATATCGACAAAAAAATAAAAGTTTTAAGTGGAGGCGAAAAAGCAAGGGTAGCTTTAGCAAAAACCATTGTTAGCAAAGCAAATTTCTTACTGCTGGATGAGCCCACCAATCACCTTGATATGCATTCGGTAGAATTGCTAGCCGACTCATTAAGAAAATATGAAGGTTCTTATATTTTTGTGAGCCATGATCGTTATTTTATTTCAAAAGCTGCAAATAAAATTTGGGAGATTGTTGACCAGGAAATAAAAGAGTTTGCAGGAGGTTATGAAGAATGGGTTCAATGGAAAGAAAGAACTGCGAAGGCAGAAGTTCGTGGTTCAAAACCCGCAGAAAAAATAAAAGAAAAAGCAACGGCGCCGACTACATTAACCAAATCAGTAACTGAAACAAAGGCAGCAGGTCAACCAATCAATAAAGAAACCAAAAAAGAGTTACAGCGGCAGCAGAAAGTTTTTCAACAATTAGAAGAAAAAATTGCGCAGCTAAGTACTCATCAAATTCAGGTTCAGGCTTCCCTTCAATTACCAGAAATTTATGCCGATAGAAATAAATTTCAACAGGCAGAAATCAACCTTAAAAAATTAAATCAAGAGTTAGCCACACTAAATAAAGAATATGAACAGGTTTTTGAAAAGATTATGCAACTGGAATCGAATGGTGGCAACTAAGGGAACTGGTTAATCTTCGATAACCTTTTATAAAAGTTGAGTAATCAATTCATAAATAACCCTACCTTAGAGGCTTTCAAAAAATAAAATTCTTAATTATGCAAAAGCGACTGCTTTCTATGTTTATCATTCCAATGATGATAGCATTTGTTTCTATTTCTTTTAGTTCCTGTAAAGGAGTTAAAGATTCTGACCTTCAAACTTCTATTGAAACGGCATTAAAAGCCAATCCGGATTTGTCCTCTCTTGCTGTTACCGTAAAGGATGGTGTAGCAACTATTGCGGGAGAATGCAAAGATGATGCACTAAAAGCCAAATGTGAAGAATTGGCAAAAGGTATTAAAGGAGTAAAAAATGTAATTAATAATTGTACCATTACACCTCCTCCACCTGCTCCTGCCCCAGTGGAAATTGCAGTTGACGATCCGCTGATGAAAGCAGTTGCAGACGCTACCAAAGATTTCCCGACAGTGAAGGCAGCAGTAAAAGATGGAGTAATTACGCTTACAGGAGAAATTAAAAAAGCAAACTTATCAAAACTGATGATGGTTTTGAATACCCTTAAGCCAAAGAAAATTGAAAATCAATTAACCATTAAATAATATTGGAGGAACATTTTATGGCCTTACAAGATAAATATAGAGAACTGGTAGATGCTGCTACGGCATCTGGAGTTACTGCCCTTCAGGTAAGGGAGCAGGATAGTATATTGTACATCGATGGAGAAGCTCCATCCGGTGACGTAAAAGATAAGTTATGGGATATTTATGGAAAGATTGACCCGGATTTCCGTGCAGGAGATGTTGTAATGAATATCAATGTATCTGCTATGGCAGCGGGTTCCCGTGCAAAAGTTACTACCGAAAAATCAAATCTTAATATTCGTAAAGGCCCGGGCACTGATCAACCAATCGTTGGCAAAGCGGCCCATCATGAATTGGTAACGCTGGTTAGCAAAACAAATGATCAGTGGTGGTTAATAAGAACAGATGATGGAGAAGAAGGATATGCCTACGCACAATACCTTACGGTAGAGGGATAAACTTTCTGTTAACAAAATCGTATAGTGGCCGTGGATTAATTCCACGGCCTTTTTATTTACCTTTATTGGCTTATGATATATCCTATATTGGGTCGTGCTTTTATAATATTACTGCTTTTTATTTTTCAGGCATTTCATTTAAATGCACAAACTACTGGTGCCCGGCCAAAAATTGGTCTTACCCTTAGTGGTGGTGGAGCAAAGGGACTTGCACATATCGGCATTTTGAAAGCAATAGATTCTGCGGGTATAAAAATTGATTTTATAACAGGTACCAGTATGGGCAGTATCATTGGTGCCTTGTATGCAGTTGGATATTCGGGAGAAGCAATAGAAAAAATTGCGCGAACGATGGACTGGGATATACTATTGAGTAATTCGTCCTCGCTCCGTTCATTATTCATGGAAGAAAAGGAAGAGTATAATAAGTATGCATTTGAATTACCCTGGGTAAACCATCAATTTCAATTACCCAGTGGCATCCTTGAAAGCGAAGAACTTTGGCTAAAGTTTTCAGAGCTATTTTTTCCGGTTTATACCATAAAAGATTTTTCGAAATTTCAGATTCCTTATAAATGTATTGCTACCGATATTGCAAGTGGGCAGGGCGTAATAATGGATAGTGGAGAGATTGTTTCTGCCATCAGGGCCAGTATGGCTATTCCTTCTGTATTTACTGCAGTAGAAAGTAACGGACGCAAGTTGGTAGATGGAGGCATTGTTCGAAACTTTCCAGTGCAGGATGTAAAAAAAATGGGGGCCGACCTTGTTATTGGTGCGAATGTATCGACGGGACTTTTGCCAAAAGAAAAAGTAAATAATGCATTGCAAATTTTAATGCAGATCGCTTTTTTTAAAGAATCGGAGACCGTAAAAAAAGAAATAGATCTTTGTGATATTTATATCCCGATTCAATTAGAGAATTTCAATAGCGCAAGTTTCAACCGTTCAAAAGAAATTCTTGAACTGGGTATTGAAGAAGGAAAAAAAATATATCCGGTATTGAAAAAATTAGTCGACTCGCTTGATTCAATTTATGGCTCTAACCTTTCAACCACCAGAAAACTACCGGTTGTTGATTCCATAAAAGTTTCCGCCATCGAAATAAAAGGTTTAGAAAATACGACAGAAGATTTTTTCAAAAATATGATGGGTTTCTATACGAACAGGTATTATACGCCCGATAAGTTGGCACGCATGGCACGTAAAATATTTGGTACCCGCTATTATAAAAGGGTACTTTATAGCCTGGAACCACAGGAAGACCAGTCGGCCAAAATTGTTTTTACAGTAGAAGAGAATCCCCGAAGTTTTGCAAAGGTTGGGCTGCATTATAATAAGTTTACAGGCATAGGCATCGTTGCAAATTTTACGATTCGAAATTTCTTCGCTCCCCATTCGCGTAGTCTCGTAACCGTTAATATCGGAGAAAAATTGCGTTTGCGGAGCGAACATCTGCAATACCTCGGAAGAAGTAAAACGGTTGCAGCAATTGGAGCAATTCAATATGAATTTCTTGATATACCCACATTTACTGATTATAAAAAAAATGGTGAATACAGGCAGAACTATTTCAAAGGCGATTTTAAAATGCAATACTCCAGCAACCGAAAATTTACGGTTGGTTTAGGTACGCGGTTTGAATGGACGCAATACAAACCTTCAATTGTTACTAATTTTGATGTGCGGGGAAAAAATGCTTTTGTAACAAGTTACCTGTACACAGGAATTAATACACTTGATAAACCAGTTTTACCGAGACGGGGAGTAAAGATGGAAGGGGAATTTGGCTTAGTATATAACCAGTCGCCTGAGGTGGAGGTATTTATTAACGGCCAGGAAGTAAACCCCGATTCACTGGGAATAAAATACAATAATTACCATCGGCTGTCTTTTAATTTTGAAACGTATGCACCACTCGGAAAACGATCCACTTTTTTTACTCAATTTCAATTGGGAATGAATTTCAATTACGATCAGAATATTTTCAATGATTTTGTAATTGGGGGTATTACGAAGATGTTCCGCAATCAAATATTATTTGCCGGACTGGAAGAGGGCAGTTTTTTTACGCCCAGTGTTGCCGCTTTACAAATTGGGCTAAGGGTAAACGTTACTACCAATTTTTACCTGGCTGGCCGTACGAATGGATTAATCAATAATTTTATAAGTCCTGATAACAGGTTGGTACGACCCCGTTTTTTATCCGGCCATTCCGGAACGCTGGGCTATAATTTTGCACTAGGTCCGCTTGAGTTAAGCGCTATGTACAACGATCAATCCAGGAAAATAACTGCTTATATCAATTTGGGAATTCCTTTCTAAGCATTTTGAGCTTTAATAAAATCGCTTATGAGGTAACTGATTAATTTCCCGGTGGTATCTTCTTTTTTACCATCAACCAATTGAGTAGCTCCTTCACAAATATGCACATACGCAGCATTACAGTCTAATGCCGCAAAATTAATGTACTGCCGCGCATGCAGGGCACTGATGCCCGATGGTGTTTGGGCACTGCTCAATACATTTTCAATAGCATCCAGATCAAGTTCTATACCAGTGTAATTATCTTCCGTAAAACCTGTGGCATGTGCAACGGCCTGTATAAAATTTCTTTTCTCATGAATAAAAATATCTTCATAAGTAATAAAATCAATAAATGGATTGTTTACAATATCCATCCAGACATTTTGAGGGAGATAATTTTCGTGTATGCCAACAATGCAGTATTTTAACAAATACCCATCTTCTTCGGCATAACGAAATCCATTACCGCTGTGTCTGCCTTCGCTTGGGCGAAAATCGCTATGAGCATCCAGGTTTATTGCATTTATTTGTGCCAATTGAATAAGGCCCGCCTTATGCAATCCTTTGGCAGCACCTTTTATTAGTGGATAGGCATTGTTATGCCCACCGCCAATGGCTATTGGAATTTTTTTATGGGCACATATTTGCTTTACCAATTCTTCTACCTCGTCATCAACGGTAATTACAGCATGCCGGTAGGCATCTTTCTTTTCTTCTACACCATAAGCGTTTTGTTCGATCAGGTATTTAATATCACCAAAATCGAAATGACCCAATAACAAAATCTCTTCACCACTTAAAAAATCGTTACTCTGAATATTAAGGAAGGAACTGAGAAAAGGTATCCAGCAAGAATCGGTTCCCCCTACTCCACTGTTTGCACGAACACCAATATCTTCCGGAATTCCAAACAATACATATTTAATAGCCGGTTGACTTAACATTGATTCTAATTGAACAGCAGAACCCGTAACTTTTACTTGTTCGCCCAGCTTCGTTTCAAACTTTCTTATTTTAGTGAGGGAAAGAACATCTTGCTTATTATAGTACTTTAAATGCTGCATATAGTTGGTTAAGTACAACAATTTAGGAAAAGAATATTACTATTACGAATGCTGTATTTTCGGAGGCAGAATAAAATCCCTTGGATTCTTTTTAAAATAATTCCACAATATTTTAATGAATTCAGGTGAATCCCGGAGATGAATTCCTCTCGACTTCAAAGCCACCATAAATGCAAGGCTAAAACTAACGAGGAAATTTAAAAAACCAATACCCAATACTCCTATAAAAACGGTTAAAAGATAGAGCGTCGGAATACTATCAATCCCTAATTCATACACAGCAATACCACAATTTCCGGCAGCAATTGTAATATGGCGAATATCAAAAGGGATACCGAAAATTTTGCTCAATAGGCCAGACATTCCTAAAAAAAATCCAAGTGAACTATTACCAACCAGCGAACCTGCATTTTTTTCAATGAAGTTGGCAAATTTTTCTAATCGCTTCTTAGGCAATGAAACCTTTAATAATGGATGCATAATAAGGCGTTCCCTTAATTGTGCATATTGAATTTTATTTTGAACATATCCAGCAATGATTCCACTCAAAAAAAGAAAAAAACCGGTAAAGCATGCATACAACAATGAAAGGCTGTACCACGGATGTTGATCATTGAGCATTCTAAAAGCAGCTTCTTTTGTTGTAATTGATACCCCCGTGAGAAGTTGATAAATCCACGATAACAAAAACGTAAATGGAAATACGACTATCAGGTTTCCAAAGAAAGAAGCAATCTGGCTCCTCGAAACTTTACCAACCAATTCTGCTAAATTAAAGAGGTTGGGTTGAGTATTATTTTTTTTGATATCCAACGATGCAGCGACTGTACTGGCCGTAAACGCAGGCTGTTTAGTAGCCAACGTAGAGTTGGATTGGTCAATAGCAATAAAACCAATACTATAATTAACACTATAAAAAAAACCTTGCCAAAATGGAGCGAGTACCAGTTTACTCAATAGGTTTTTAAAAACGGCAATAAAAGAAATAATAAATCCTCCCCACATAGCAGAACCAATCATTGCAAAATATTCACTCCGCGTGCTGGTGATATATTTATCACCCTTTGATCCTTTATGCTCTGCAATGCGGTAGGCAAGGTTTCCTACGCCCTGTGATAAAAATTCCCGGATGCTATTTTTACGGTTTTCATACCGAATCAACAAACGAAAAAAATCTACCAGTTTTGAGTTATTAATCTGATGATTTCTATCCAGTACGTCAAGCAATATACTCATCCTGCTTAAGCGACTTTGCAGAATAAGTACTATATAGGTTTGAGTTAAACTTGCGCCCCTTTCAGAAAGATTTTCACGAATATATTCGATACTAGTTTCGCAACCTGTAATGATTTGCTGGGTTTCGCTAAAAAAAGGAGACCCGCTCCCGGCATACCCGCCCGCCAGCATCAGCCTTTCTTCGCTTCGGATCAGGTAGTTTTGCAGGACAAATGGGTTTTCGGTTGTTGTTTCGGGTATGTACTTTGCTATTTCTTTTTCCAAACCAAGTTGCGCCACCTGGAAAGAGAGTATTTTTAATGAATTCAAAAGTTGAAGGACAAGGTTATTATTTTTTGTATCGAAAGGAAGGCCGGTAAATTCAAAAAAGGAAATCCAGGTTGCCTGACTAATTTGTTCTACCCAATCAATATCATTTTTCCTAAAAAAAATACGGTTAATTACAAATAGAAAATCATTTTCATTTTGAAGCGGCGGCAATAATTTATGCTTTAGCCTGTTTGATAATTCCTGCCAAAAACCACGGGCAAGAGGTATACCGCTTTCAGTAATGGCCGATGTAAGATCTGTTGAATTTAGTTGAGAGAATAATGCATGCTGAAGATTTTTAAGTAATAGTGGATATTGCTGCAACAAGCCTATTGCTTCTGTAAGATTTTTTTCAGCGCTGTGTTTGCCTTTCTCTGTACCAGGCCTGATTTCATTTACGAACTGAACCAGAAATTGTAAACCCTCCTCTTTATTATTCCGATTCAGTACGGACACCCTTGCAATAGCTGTTTCAAAAAATCGGGGTTTCCTCTTTTTTCTTTTAAGCATAATAGTAATTACGAAATCGTGAGTAATCAATGGTGAAAAGTGAATGACTTGTGTACCTTGCGAAGTTATTATTGAGTATTGATTGTCTGACTTCTGTCTTCTGACTTCTGTCTTCTGACTTCTGACTTCTGACTCCTGACTCCTGACTTCTGTCTTCTGACTCCTGACTTCTGTCTTCTGACTTCTGACTATTGACTATTTATACTACCAGTTCTCCATTTATCATCACCCTATCGATGAGGTTTGTACCAAAAGCATAAGGAAGATAAGCAAGTGAAGGTATAGGCTTAGTAAAAATTAAGTTTGCTTTTTTCCCAACAGTAATACTACCAACTTCATTTTCTAATTCCATTGCATACGCACCATTAAGTGTAGCCGCATTTATTGCTTCTTCTGGAAGCATTTTAAGTTGAATACAACTCATAGATACCACCAGGTTCATATTCCCTGAGGGTGAAGAACCCGGATTATAGTCAGATGCTAACGCAATAGCGCATCCTGCATCAATCAATTTACGTGCCGGTTGAAATGGCATTCGAAGAAAAAATGCAGCGGTTGGTAGTAAAGTACCAATAGTATTTGATTTTGCGAGCACCTCCGTGGTTGCATCATCCATTATTTCCAAATGATCTACAGAAAGGGCGCCTAGTTGAATTCCTGCCTGTACACCACCCGAAAGGCTTAATTGATTGGCATGTATCTTTGGTTTTAAACCAACTTGCTTGCCTGCATTACAAATAGTAATGGTATCCTCAGGTGAAAAAAAGTCGGTTTCGCAAAAAACATCAATATAATCTGCTAATTTCTCACGTCCAATAACAGGAAGCATCTCTTGTAATATGCAATCAATATAACCCTGATGATTGTCTTTAAACCTCCGAGGATAGGTATGTGCCCCTAAAAAAGTTGATCGTATAGAAATCGATGACCGTTCTTTCAATTTTTTTATTACGCGTAACATCTTTAGTTCGCCTTCAACCGTTAATCCATAACCGCTTTTTATTTCAATAGCACCTGTTCCAAGTCGTATTAATTCCTGCAATCGCTGCCATGCCATATTAAATAGTTCTTCTTCACTTGTTGCATTTAATTTATTAGCCGAATTAAGAATACCTCCTCCACCAGCAGCAATTTCTGCATAGCTCATTCCTTTTATCTTACTTACAAATTCTTCTTCCCTGCTTGCTGCAAAAACTAAATGTGTATGACTATCGCACCATGCCGGCAAAATAAATTGTTCGCTTGCAACAATACGTGTTGCCGGTAAATTGCGTATAGAAGCCAACTCCTCCATCGTTCCAAAGGCTGCTATTTCATCTCCTTCAATAATTAAATAAGCACGATCTATACAAGGAAGTTCTGCCAATGCGCTACCTCTGAGCAATTGATAGTGCGGTCTCGTATTGACAAGACATTTAATTCCCGTGATGAGTTTTGAAGACATTAAATAAATTTAGTGACCTATTCGGGGACTTCAACTACCGTCCAATTTTTATTACGACGATTCCAAAGAATGGTATAATCCTTTCCATGCAATAATTTATAGGTACGGTATCCATTAAAGTAAGGTAATTTCAACCAGCCATAATTGTATATTTCAAACTTAAAAACAAAAGACTCTCCTGCTTTTAATACAACATCCTGATAATTTTTTCCATCATCACTTAAATATACGGTCTCATTTTTTGTACTTGTAATATTTAAACCAATCCAACTAGGATCATTAGCAGGATCTGTATTGGTGTTTGTATTGCCCGGACCCGGAGAATTGCTACCCCCATTATTATTGCCTCCTCCATTTCCAGTGCCACCAGTACCGGGGTTAGTACCCCCACTATTATTTTTAGGGGCTGTTGCTTTTGCCTGGTTCCATCCATTTGCAATGGCAGCAAGCCTGTCTTTTTTTGCCGGATGGGTACTGCTGGCCTGATCGCTTGCAATTGATTTCATAGCAGCTATGGATTGTTCTAAAGTAGCACCTATTCTATACATCACAAACCCCGAGAAAGCATCAGCTTCTATTTCAGTTGGCACTGTACTTCCTTTACCGCTTACAACGTGATTGTAAAAATGATGCCCCATTTCATGAGCCATAACGCTTATGGATGCCCATTTTGTTGCTGCATAGGCATCGAGGTTCTCTAAAAAATCATTGTCGTATACAATCCAGCGCGTGTTTCTAATAATTGTAGCATAGGCATTATTGATACCATTCTGCTCTTGCAATTGAAAGTTTTGTTTCCAGGCAATTGAATCAAGCATGTTTTTTACGATCGATTTTGCTTCATAAACAGACCTAAAATTTGACCTAAGCAAAGATTTGGGAGGAATTTTATACCCACAACTATTTACATACTGAGCGTTTGCAGATCCATTAGTAATAAGAAAGGATCCTATCAAAAAAGTAAAAAAAAGTTTCATATAGTATTTATTATAAATGTAATGAAATTAGAATTAAGCAGGATTGCAGAGAAATAATTTCTGTTACAATGCATTACTATGAAGAATCATTTATTTAACCAGCCAATTCCAGAAGTGCCCGTACCAACTCATCCAAATCTTTCGGGGTGGTATAAATATTTGGAGTTATCCGGCACCCCCTTACGTTGATATAATCGATGGCAACTGTGTAGATTTTATATTTTTTAAAAAGAACGTCGGCTAATTCCGGTGGTTTCATTGAGCGTACGCCTACATTAGCTATACCACAAGCTCTGGCACTTTCAATGGGAGTATTAACAATAATATTCGGGTGATTGCGAACTTTGGAAGTCCAGTATTGCTGTAAATACCTCAATCGGGCTTCTTTTCTTTCCGGCCCGATCTTCAGGTAATAATCAATGGCATCGGAAATAGCCAGGTCGGTAGCCACAGGGTGTGTGCCGGTATGATTAAGGCGATATATATCTGTTTCTTTTCTAGAATCGCCATCCGCAATAAGTGGCCAAACAGATGGCACCGTGCCGTTTTTTACATAAAGAATTCCAGCACCTAAAGGCGTGCTTAACCATTTATGAAGACTGGCTCCATAAAAATCGCAATGCAGATCCTCCATTGAAAATTTAATATGAGCAAATGCATGCGCCCCATCCACCATCACTTTAACGCCCTTACTATGTGCCATATCGCATATTTTCTGCACTGGTAAGATATGACCGGTAATATTGATCATATGGGCTATCATTAGCAGGCGCGTTTTGGGAGTAATTGCGTTGGCGTATAATTCAACAATTTCTTCATCGGAAGCAGGATGATTAGGCACCGATACTATTTTATTGATGACACCATATCTTTGGGCAACCTGTTTAAACATATCCAGCATAGAACCATAATCCTGTTCTGCCATCAAAGCTTCATCTCCCGCATTCCAATGTATACCTCCAATTATTGTATCGAGTGATTCGGTTGTGTTTCGGGTAATAACAATTTCCTCCGGGTAACAACCGGCAATTTGTGCAAGTTTAGCTGCTATCTTTTTCTTGTTATCCCATTGAACAGTTCGCATATAATAGGAACCCTGGTAATTTACCTCTCGAATATGATTGATATAATGCTCAAGCGTTTCCTGGGGTAAAAAACAGTAGTACCCATTTTCGAAATTTATATAGTCGGTCTTTAATTTATATCCTTTCCGAATGCCCGTCCAATAGCCTTCGTCTCCCGCTAATTCTTCGGGCTTCTTATTTTCGAAATGACCGAGCCATGCATCAAAGTCTTTTGAACGGGGAATACCCATAAGGCTCAATAACGAAAAATTTTTAATAAAACTACGCTTGTCCATACTTCAAGTTACAGAAATCCCGAATTCAATTCATTTTTTATTACGGTAATCTTCTACAATGGCGCTATTGAATAGGACTTTACTTATAGAGAGCCAGCATTTCTTTAAGAATCAGGTTAATCTTTTTCATAGGCAGGTCCCTGGTTGGATCTAGTAATAAAATTTTCATTCTTGCTCTCTTTTCCTGGATAAGATCCGGATGGTGTATTTTTTTGCCTTCCACTATTCCAATATAGGGTTGCAGTAATTTTTTATGTATCCAGAAATAGCAAACCATCTTGCCGTTATAGCAAAAAAAAGGCATACCATATTTCCAGGCTTCGGATAGCTGTTGATCTTGTTTTAGAATATGCAAACGCAAAAATTGCAGGCAACTTTTAATCGGTTCTTCCTGGTTTTGGTACCATTGATCAATAGGACGAAGCATCGCAATATTATTTATAATTGATTCGAAGGTTGAACAAGGTCCCAAAGGTTACCGTACAGATCTTTAAATACTGCAACTGTACCATAGGATTCTTTCACCGGCTTTCGCACAATGGATATTCCTTTTTCAGTTAGATTATTATAGTCGCGCCAAAAATCATCTGTATATAAAAATAAAAATACGCGGCCACCCGTTTGATTTCCTATTCTTTCTTTCTGGTCTTCATTAGATGCTTTTGCAAGCAATAAGCAACAAGTTCCATTTTTTGGTGCGGATGAACCTGGCGGGGCAACCACTACCCATCGTTTGATTTCACTTAAAGCAGTGTCTTCTACCAAAATAAAATTAAGTCTGCCTACATAGAATTCAATTGCTTCATCGTAATCCTCCACTACGATAGCGATTTGAGCGAGGTATTGTTTCATGAATTATAGATAAAAAATTAAAAGAACTATAACCTGACAAACTTATAAAGAATAAACTGCAAGTAAAATAAGAAATTAGTTGGAGAATTAATTTTTATTGTAAGCTTGAGAACAATGGTTTACTGCATAGGAAAGAGGTTTTGTGTTGAAAACCTGCATAAGAAACAGTTATTATTTCTGGGTAATTAAAATGACAATAAAAGATATCGCTTACATTTTCTACCTAACAATATTTAACAGAGAAGTAATTTTCTGTAAGGAGATCGATCCTTTTTTTATCACTGAAGGTATTTTAAAAAGTCGCTTTACTGATCCTTGAAATAATAGTAATAATAATATACAGGAAAGTCCATCACTTGCCTGAACAGTGATTGTTCCTTTTGCAATTAATGCAAGTATCAACCCAATCAATGCAACATGAAAAAAGTTTACGAGACTTTCCACGATACTTTCCCAGATAGCATTCGACTTATTAGCATTAAACAATTCATCTGATTTCTTTAAAAATTTTTCAGTCGTCTTTTCTTGCTGTTGATTTTCCTTTATAGATACAAAACGCTGAAAACTCCGGGTCACAAAAGCAAGCAGGCTGCTTCGTTTATTCCTGCTTTCTTTTATAGCTGATTGTT
>JANNEK010000324.1:0-9443 GCA_031378605.1 Chitinophagaceae bacterium
ATATGACCCGCTACCATGTTTGCAAACAAACGTATAATTAATGCAACAGGTTTGATAAACAAACTCAAAAACTCCACCGGAACCAAAATGAATTTAATTCCTAACGGAACACCGGGTGGATTAAAAATATGAAGCCAATAATGTTTATTAGTACTAAAAAGTATTACGATAAATGAAATCAACCCTAACACCACAGTAAACGCGATATTACCGGTTACATTCGCAGATCCCGGTATTAAACCAAAAATATTATTTATAAGAATGAAAAAGAATACCGTTAATAAATAGGGCAGGTACTTATCAGCTTTATGACCCAAATTAGGTTTGGCCACTTCATCGCGAACAAAGGTGATTACCGGTTCCATAAGATTTTGAGAACCTTTCGGAGCAGTTTTTACACCGGCCCCAGTTCTATATTTCTTCGCAATGCGCAATAATATGATAACAAGTATCGCCAGTGCAAGCATCATTTGTACGACATTTCTCGTAAGCGAAAAATCATACACTTTTTTTGTAAGATCAGGCATACCCTTGCTATCTAACTTATAAATAGTACCAACATTATAAACGGGCTGACCCTTTGCTGTTTTTACTTTATCCAATCCATGTTCTTCCATGAAATGATGATCCAGCAACCGGTATCCATCATGGGCTTCATGGCCATGATGAAATTTAGAAGACATAAAATAAGAAAAGCCGCTTTCGGGAGAATATAAGATAACGGGTAACGGTATAGATACAGGTTGTTTTTCCCCGTTTTCACCTGGTATATCAAAAAAGTGAAAATCGTGATTGTCTAAAATATGGTCGAAAATTACTT
Organism: Chitinophagaceae bacterium; assembly: GCA_031378605.1. GTDB lineage: Bacteria > Bacteroidota > Bacteroidia > Chitinophagales > Chitinophagaceae > Endoryza. The sequence goes on from JANNEK010000324.1 coordinate 821, forward strand.
CTGCCGCTTTAAAACCTTCCTTCTTTGATTTTCCATGTTCTTCCTGGGCAATAGAAATAGTAGCATTGAAGAGCATGCATACACTCAAAACCGCTGCCAATATGGATTGTAGACTTCGAACCACCATACCTATCTATAAATTTGGCGCAAAGATAAGGATGGAGAGAGTAAAAATTGAAAAAAGAAGAAACTATTGACCGGAATTTTCTTCTCTTAATTTCAATATTTTTTCAAGGTAAATAACATCCACTTGATCTTTTGGTCGGTTAACAGCTTTTTTATTGGCAATGAGTTGGTTAATTTGAAGAAAGGGAACTCTTACACCATTAAGATCCGCTATAGTTGCTTTCTGAAAACATTCATCAAAGCTAAACCCTTCCAGGCCTTTCATATCAACCATTACATCGAGGCGCAAACCATTATTGAGATGAAAGTAAGTCCAGCCTGGTACAAATTGCATTCTTTCTATAGGTTCGAGATCACCCATGCCATATTCATCAAATGCCTTACGAAGGCTTTTGCGATTAACGAGTGTGTCTTCAATCCAAATATCAATATCATTGGTAGTTCTAAAATAACCATTAAGGTTTGTAGCAACGCCACCTACCATTATATATTTCACTTCATTTTTCAGTAATGAAGACCAAAATTTCAACAGCTCTTCGTTAAAAATATCCATTTAGCCATTGTTTAGCCTGAGTTGTCTTTTTGATGTATGATTTTTGCTTTTCGAAACATAAGATTCATTTTAATCAAATTCATCATTGTTTCAAATCGTTCCATGTAGGTTTTCTTCAATGCATCCCTCAAAAGATCCATCTCGGCTTTTTCATAATCCGGGGCATTTTCATTTACTATATTATTCTTATCCTCAGACATGTTGTGGAATTTTTTCAAATTGCATCTTATGCAAATTAGCATAAAATCCTCCTTTTTGCAACAACTCTTCATGAGTACCTATTTCTTTAATCATCCCTTTATCAAGCACAATTATTTTAGTTGCTTTTCTAATGGTAGAAAGTCGATGAGCTATTACGATCGAAGTTCTTCCCGAAATCATTTTATCGATGGCATGTTGTATTAATAACTCACTTTCGGTATCTACCGACGAAGTAGCCTCATCTAAAATCAAAATAGAAGGATTATACAATAATGCACGAATAAAGGATATGAGTTGCCGTTGTCCCAGTGAAAGAGTCGCGCCCCGCTCCATAACATTATAATTATACCCCCCGGGCAATTCCATAATGAAATCATGCATATCAATTAGCCTGGCTGCTGCCATCACCTGTTCTACCGAAATATCGGGATTGCGAAGTGTAATGTTATCCAATACAGAACCGGAAAATAAAAAGACATCCTGCAATACCACTCCAATTTTTTTTCTTAATGCATCCAGTTGGTAATGTTCAATATCTACGTCATCAATTTTTATACTGCCTTGTTGAATATGATACATACGATTCAACAAACTGATAATAGATGTTTTTCCACTTCCGGTATGTCCAACCAGTGCAATCGTTTCGCCGGGCTTCGCTAAAAAGGAAATATCTTTTAGTACATATTGATCCTTTGAGTAAAAAAATGAGACCTTGTCAAATTCAATGTTTCCTTTTACCAGAAGTGGTGCATAAGTTTCTTTCTCAGAAGGTTTGATATAATCTTCATTGTCCAACACTTTAAATACCCTTTCACTGGCAATCATTCCCATTTGCAATACATTAAATTTATCGGCTATTACCCGCAAGGGTCTGAACAGTAAATTCAAATACATTACAAAAGCAATAATTTTTCCAGCCATATTGGTTGCCTCAAGACCTTTCAATTGCAGGGCATGAGTAGCTCCCCACCAAACCAATAGTCCGATAGAAACGGCAAGAATAATTTCAACTAACGGAAAAAAAACAGAATAAGCAAAAATGGCATTAATATTAGCATTTCGGTGTTCCCTATTAATCTTATTGAATTTCTTATATTCTTTTTCTTCGGCAGCAAAGGCCTGCACCACCTGCATTCCCGTTAAATGTTCCTGCACAAATGCATTGAGGCTGGCAACTGCATTGCGAACACGTATAAAAGATTTGTTTACACTTTCTTTAAAGAAATAAGTAGCTACTATTAAAACAGGAAATGGGGTAAGACAAATAAAGGTTAGTTTCCAATCAGTAATGAACATTACGAATAATATAGAGATGATCGATAAAAGATCGGCAATGATTGGAATTAAACCGTCCGAAAAAATATCATTGATCGATTCAATATCATTAATAGTTCGGGTGGTTAATGTACCAATAGGTGTTTTATCGAATTGAGAAAGATTGAGTCCAAGAATTTTCGCATACACTTTCTTTCGCAAGTCATTCACTACACTTTGCCCAAGCCATGCAGTGATAAACGAAAAATAAAATCGAAATCCTGATTCCAATAAAAGAAGCGCAATCTGAATTAGTGTGATCCATACTACCCATTGTATGTTTTTTGCAGCGATAAAATTGTTGATGGTTTGTTGAATCAGGTAAGGCCGAACAGGCGCCAGTAATGCGAGCAAAATGGCCAATAAAAGTGATAAGTAGAATCTTTTTTTATAAGGAGCCGCATACCGAAATACTCTTTTCAGTAAACTAAAATCAAAAATTTTTTTGCGTGGAGTTGGGTCAGACATATAAGTACGTAAATATAATGCAGGTATATTAAAAGTTTGTGGTTTGTAGTTTTATAAGCGGCAAAAATATTATTAAACCCTCTCTGGAATAAAAGTAACTGTCTTATGAACGCAAGGATTACTTATCGTATTTTTAAAAAGCCAGATTTTACAAACAAGGAACCATTCTATTTTTCCATCATTGCTTTCATATAAGCCTTAATAAAAATAGCTCCGAGGTTTTTATAGGGTGGGATATAATCATCGAATTTTTCTTTAGCATCGCCCGTAATAAATTTAGTACTTAATTCCTTCCACATAGATATCCAATCAATATTTTTTCCGGAAAGCAAAGAACCATTGATGGCCTGCAATATTGGTTCATTAATATGCATAGTACCTGTTTGCTTTGAAGAAATAATATGTGCATCGTTACTAATGGTTAGTACTTCGTTTATATTATTGTAGCCACCGCAGGAACCAAGAATTACAATTCGCGCCGAAGGCATAATCCGTTTCATAGTTGATGGAACATGATAACTATGCCCACGATGAACATAGATCGTTGGTTTCAATTTTCGATCGTATAAATAATCGCTCAAATTATTAATGGCCGTTTCTTCCGGATCATTTTCTCCAAGGAGGGGTTTATTGGCGAAGATCATAATAGATCGACCTTTCACTGCGGTTATGGAAACCCATTCCTTATTTTCCGTAATCTTCCAATCGGGTTTGTTTCGAAACATTCCCATAAAGCTTACAAAGGATTTTTGTCCGTCTTTATCTTCATCACCATAAAAAAATACCTGCATAACAATTCTACCACTGTCGTCTTTTAGCGAATTGTTATCAACTGTATATACAGGTGGAATTCCGAGATTAGCTGAAAGATCAACCTTCTGGAGCGTATCTGCCGATTTGAATAGTACCTGAAGAATATTATAAATTACCGTTCCTTTTTTATTAATAGCCTTATTATTTTTATTGTAATTCCAACTTGCTTCCTGTTGAATAAAATCTGCAAGCCTTGGATTTTTATCCATTATGCTGCTGTAAGAATCTGCCACGTCCACTGCTTCCTCTGTTCCTTTTGTTTTCTCAAGACCAATTACAAACGCCTTCATTAAAACACTGTCGTTCCCTTTTTCCATTCTTGATAAAAAATCATTCAGTGTATTGTAGCCCGCACACATTTTAATGAATTTTCTGAAATAATCACCCTGAACACTCATCAGTAAACTATCTCCCCGGGGGTTTGTCATCCGTTGAAAAATTCTTGGATAAACTCCTTTTACAAAACTGGAAGTATAAATCTGATCTTCACAAAGCACAGCCAGGTAATACAATTCCTGGGAACTAAGTCCTTCGAGCCGCTTAAACCGGATGGCCTCATTATCTACCGAATGCAGGGCATTAATTTCATTGATGAAATATTCTTTTGCTTTTCGAGCCATCATGGCAGTTAATGAATTCATTTCACGGGCGGTATCTTTCAGGGGAGGTAATAACCGTCGGGCATACTCGATTCTTGTTTGAACCATTAACTTGAAATAATTCCTGTCGTCTTCTTTTACTTTATCAATTTCTTCCAACGTAATTTTTCCACGCAATAAATTTTCAAGGAAGGGAAAGTAGAGTCGCCCACTCTTACTGTTGGCCATAGCCGCAACCATTCTTACAAGTGTATCTGGATGGCTTCGAAATCGGTTAGTGAGGGTATTACGGGCCTGTGCATAATCGTATAATTTTGGAATATCCCTGTGGGCAGCAATGGTAATAAGACTGTCTGCAAAATAGAGATTGGGATTAGATCGAAGTACGGGCAAAATTTCATCGGGGTGAAGGCCGCAATACTTGCGAACAAGTTCTATTCTTGAGGGGGCAACTCCTTCATTTTCGGAAGGCAGCAAAAAACATTCTACCAATACTTTTCCTATCCCATAACTGTTTGCATCAATCACTGGTTTAATGCTCAAATTTTTTAAATCACGCTGCATGCAGAGTTCAAAAGCAGCTACCAGGCCTGGGGCCATTGCAGCAGAATAATCCTTTTTGATCCAATTTTCGTTATACCCTTTAAGCATTGACTCAAGGCTACGCAGGTATTTTTTTTTAGTATTGCCTGTGAGAACAGTATCTTTTTCGATGGTATTTTGAAGTGCATCTACTTTTGTTATCAGCGCATTCACTATTTGAGTGGTGAGCGATGTTTCTGTTGCTGATTTTATTGCACCGCCTTCTCCTTCTAACCTTTTTTGTTGTTTGTCAATATTATCATGCCACAGAAGGCGATCTGTTGCAATCTTTACAGGAGCTGTACCTTGTGCAACCGAAACGTTATAAAAAACCAGTGGAAGCAAAAAAGAAAGAAGTAAATGTTTTTTCATAAAAGAATGGCCCTATTCAAATGAGGCAAAAATACTACCATTTGATTGTATTTAAACGTAAGACAGTCAATAAGAGTATTTGGTGGCTTAACAATTTGCTAATACGCCTTTTTATAAATCAAATGGTTTAACAGGCTGTTTGTTTCACTAAACTGAACAAAATGCTATTATTAACAAATTGTGAACTCACTATGAAGCTTATAAGGCTCTGATCCAATTATGTAGGTTTGCTAAAATATTAGGAAATAATGGACCCCAAAGGAAAAAAAATACTCATAGCAGATGATGAACCGGATATTCTCGAAATTATCCATTATAACCTGGTAAAGGAAGGATATGAGGTAATAACAGCACGCGATGGTGACGAAGCGCTGACTAAATCAAAGATTCATAAGCCCGATCTGATTATTTTAGATATCATGATGCCTCGCAAAAATGGCGTGGAGGTATGTGAATTATTGCGCATGTTACCCGCATTTAAAGAAACTTTGATTATATTCTTAACCGCCTTAAACGATGAAAGTTCACATATCAAAGGATTGGAATCCGGGGCCGACGACTATGTAAGCAAACCTATAAGTCCTAAAGTTCTTATGAGCAGGGTAAATGCATTATTCCGTCGCTTGCACAAAGAACCAGCCGATACAAAGATTAAAATTGAAAATCTTGAAATTGATCCTGTTAAGTTTGAGGTTAAAGTAGATAACAACTCCATTATACTCGCAAAAAAAGAATTCGAATTATTACATCTTCTTGCTTCAAGGCCGGGCCGGGTTTTTTTACGAAATGAAATTTTGAGCCAGATTTGGGGAAATGATGTTATTGTCGGCGATCGCACCATTGATGTTCATATTCGGAAAGTACGTCAAAAATTAGGCATCGATTGTATTCGAACAGTAAAAGGTGTTGGATATAAGTTTGATTTGTAGTTTTGTACTAATGTTCTCCACAAAAAATTTATCTCCCCGTCAATTGGCTGCGTTTACTGCAGTACTATTGAGTGTGCCTATTTCATTAGGAATTTATTTGATAACCAATAACTGGATCATTGGCCTTTTTTCATTTATTATAATTTTCGCAGGAAGTTTTGGGTTAATCATTTTCACGCTCGAACGTTTTATATACCGGAAGATTAAGTTAATCTATAAACTGATCCATCAAACAAAAACCACCCGGCGGGAAGAAGTATATTTTAAATACATTCTTCCCCAAAAAAGTATTGATGAAGTGCGGGAGGATGTAGAGGCCTGGGGTGAAAAACAAAAGCAGGAAATTGAAGTGCTGCAAAAAAATGAAATCTACCGAAAAGAATTTCTACAAAATCTTGCTCACGAATTCAAGACACCCATATTTGCGATACAAGGATATGTCGATACTTTATTAAATGGGGCCATGGATGACGAAACAGTGAGTAGAAAATTTTTAGAAAAAGCATCCAAAAATACCAACCGATTGGTAAACCTGGTGAATGATTTGGATGAAATATCAAAATTGGAAAGAGGAGAACAATTATTATACAAACAAAATTTTATCATCCAGGAACTGATACTCGAAGTGTTTGATGCATTGTCAATCAAAACCCAGGGCAAAAATATACACGCTGCTATAAAAAAAGAGTGTGAAGCACCTATTACCGTTTTCGCAGATAAAGAAAAAATAAAACAAGTAATCGACAACCTGGTAGAAAATTCGTCAAAGTACGGGAAGGAAAACGGAACAATTGATGCCAGTATATACCGAACAGACGATCATCATGTATTGATTGAAATCAGCGACAATGGAATAGGAATAGAAGGCGAACACCTGCATCGCATTTTTGAACGTTTTTACCGGACGGATGCAGCACGCAGCCGGGATAAAGGCGGTACCGGCTTAGGTTTAGCAATCTGTAAACATCTTATTGAAGCACATGGAGAAACCATTCATGTACGCAGCACTCCTGAAGTTGGAACTACCATTGGATTTACGCTAAGTACGAAAAGAGATTAATTTAATAATATCCCCTTCTTCGGTTATTCCTCCTGTTTAATTTTATTATAAAATGAAAATAATTAATAAGTGCCTTAACTTTTTTCACAACTATTTCCCCCTCCTGTCACTTCGATAATCTTCGAACCATTAAAAAATAAGTACACGAAATCAGCTATTAACAAAAAAACGATAATAAGCATCCGGGTAAAATTACCAGCCAATAAAGGTTATCCCTTATTTTCTGAAAAAAAAATTATTCAAGTTTAGAATTAAGCTTTTTTAGTTGGTTCTTACTTCACTAATCCCTTACCATGAGAACCGCATTAATCCATTTAGGCACCAGTTGTTTACTTTTTCTGAACCTTAGTTCCTATTCACAAATTTGTATCACCACGCCCAAAGCAATTACCTACGATACAACGGTAATCGGCTCTGGAAATGCACTGCATACGTTTACTTTTCCAAAATTTGATCCTTCATTAGGAACATTAATGAACGTACGATTTGATACTGAAATATCTCTTTTATATAGTTTTGAATTAGAAAACAGGGAAAGTGTTCCTATAAACAATTACCGGGTTAGAGTAACAAGAGATGATGATATCTCCAGCCTCGCATTAATGAATCCTCTAACAAATACCTATGTGCGAACTTATGGCCCATACCCTCTTACCGCATGGGACGGTTTAGTGGGTGCGGGAACAGATTATATTTCACGGGGACCATTACTTGTAATGAACCATTCGATGGTTTCGCATACGGTAACGAACACAGCCGATTTTCTGGGAATTGGAAATGTAGATTTTGATTATGCATCCACTACTTATTCTTCCGTGTTGGGGAGCGTAAACTATACCTTCAATGCAACGGCCCAGGATACCATCCGTTTTCGCATCACCTACAACTATTGTTCAACCTGGTTTTTGAATGCCGATATTGGTTCATTCAATGCAACAAAAAATAACGAAAGTAATATAATGCTAACATGGATTACTCAAAACGACCTGCAGCACCGTAAATACGAAATTGAAAAAAGTTATGACGGCAGAAATTTTGAATCAATAGCAACCCGGTTTTCCACTCCCGATGCTAACGGAAAAGGCATATATAATTATTCGTATATTATCCAATCTACCGATACAAAACCTAAAATAATTTTTCGGATAAAACAAGTGGAAAAAGATGGAGTCATTAAATATTCAGCCATTAGGATAGTCGACATAAAAGATCGTGATCACCAACCGCTTCAATTATATCCAAATCCAACACACAGTTCATCACAACTATTTTTTAATAACTACAAACGCAGTAATTGGAAAGTAGAAATCGTTAATATGAATGGATTATCGTTGAAGCAATATACTTTCATCAATGCTGTTACTGGCCGCTTAAATGGATTAGAACAGTTGCAACCCGGTATCTATATCATACAAGCTACCGATACAAACTCACACCAGGTATTAAAAAACAGGTTGGTTATACGACACTAGTGTTTGACCCTAAAGAAAAATAGTAACGAATCAATATGGGTGCATTTAAAATTATCGCTGTATTTTTTTCCCTCACCCCTTTAAATCCCCTCTCCACTAAAGTGGAGAGGGGAAAGTGGCACGACAATTTTAAA
>JANNEK010000348.1:0-3174 GCA_031378605.1 Chitinophagaceae bacterium
AAAAAAGGTCCTTATGTAGCTGTAAAGCTCGAGAACAAAGTATTGGCCATTAACGAAGGCAAGAGCAAAAAAGGGGTTATTAAAACCTGGAGCCGCCGTTCAACCATTACACCTGATTTTGTAGGGCATACGTTTGCAGTACATAATGGAAATAAGTTTATTCCGGTTTATGTAACAGAATTTATGGTGAGTCACAAACTTGGTGAGTTTGCGCCTACCCGTCAGTTCAAAGGACACTCTAGTAAAAAAGTAATGTAACACTGGTTATTGTTTAATAGTGTATGGCATAACGTTATAGCCACCTGTTAAAGAAGCCTAACCGCAAAAAAATAAGTAATGGAAGCACAAGCTAGACTCAGAAATTATCCTACTTCACCCCGCAGAATGCGATTGCTGGCTGATGAAATTCGTGGAACCCAGGTAGAGAAGGCTTTAGCATTGTTGGAGCATCATCCTCAGCATTCTTCTACACCGCTATTTAAACTGTTAAAGAGTGCGATCAATAATTGGGAACAAAAGAACGAAGGACAAAGTGCAGCAGATTCTTCACTCGTGGTGAAAACTATTTTTGTGGATGGAGCTCGTGCTATTAAAAGAATGCTGCCTGCGCCGCAGGGTCGTGCCTACCGTGTTCGTAAACGCAGCAATCATGTTACGTTAATTGTTGATGCAAAAACTAATTGATAAAAAATTATAATCCAAAATATGGGTCAGAAAACAAATCCAATTGGTGCCAGGTTAGGAATCATCCGCGGATGGGAATCTAACTGGTATGGTAACAAAAGAGATTTTGCTCTTAAGTTGATTGAGGATAACAAGATCAGGAATTACCTGAGTGCACGTATCAATAAAGGGGGTATTTCAAAAATTGTTATTGAGCGAACGCTTAATAAGCTAATTGTTACTATTCATACCTCTAAACCAGGTATCATCATTGGAAAAGGTGGTGGCGAGGTTGACCGTATCAAAGAAGAGTTGAAAAAATTGACTGGTAAAGAGGATGTTCAGATTAATATTCTAGAAATCCGCAGGCCGGAACTGGACGCAATGATTGTAGGCGATACGATTGCCCGCCAGATTGAAAGCAGGATTAATTATAAACGAGCTATTAAAATGGCTATTGCTTCTGCGCTGCGAATGGGTGCTGAAGGAATAAAAATAAAAGTAAGTGGCCGTTTGGGCGGTGCTGAAATTGCCCGTTCAGAGGAAATAAAACAAGGCCGTACTCCTTTGCATACTTTACGGATGGATATCGATTATGCCAGTGTATTTGCGCTTACTGTTTACGGTAAGATTGGTATTAAGGTATGGATTTGTAAAGGCGAAGTATTGGGTCAGCGTGATTTGAATCCGAATTTTGTTGGAGGTAAAAGTGAAGTAAGTGATCGGAGAGACAGGCCAGGTACTGGAGAACGTGACCATAGACCAGGTGGTGATCGCAGAGATGATCGCAGAGATGATCGACGCGGTGGTGGTGGCGGAGATAGAAGAGGTGGCGGCGGTGCTGGTAGAAGTGGGGGTGCAGGTGGAGATAGAAGAGGTGGTGGCAGATAATTTTCAATAATGCAATTAACCATCGGGGTTATGCAGATGGCAAAAATGAATTAACACTGGCTACTACTAATAAAAGTAAGCCCGAAGCTAAAAGCTAAATAATATGTTACAGCCGAAAAGATCGAAACATAGGAAAGCACAGAAGGGACGTATTCGTACTACTGCTAAACGTGGAACTAGTATTGCATTTGGATCTTTTGCACTTAAAGCAATGGAACCAATTTGGTTAACGAATCGTCAGATAGAAGCTGCACGTCAGGCTTTAACCCGTGCAATGAAAAGAGAAGGAAATGTGTGGATCCGGGTTTTTCCAGATAAGCCGATTACACGTAAACCACAGGAAGTAAGGATGGGTAAGGGTAAAGGTAACCCGGAATTTTGGGCGGCAGTGGTAGAACCAGGTCGTATCATTTTTGAGGCTGATGGAGTATCGCTGGCAATTGCTAAAGAAGCATTGGGACTGGCTGCGCAAAAATTACCAATTCGAACAAAGTTTATTGTGCGCGCCGACTTTGTAGCATAAACTGATAATTATCAAAATCGAAATAACATGTCTAAGAGAATAGATTTTGTAACAAGTATAAAAGATCAAACCGAAGCAGAACTAAAGGCAAGAGTTCAGGAAGATGAGATGCGCTTAAAGAAACTCGAGTTTGCTCATGCTGTTACACCATTGGAAAACCCAATGAGTATACGTGATTTGAGAAAAGATATAGCTCGTTTAAAAACAGCTTTAAGGAGCATTCAATTGGGAGTCTGAATACTATGAATGAGCGTTACTGTTTTTATGCTAACAATGTTAATGGTAATCTGAAATAAAAAAAAGTTTTTAATTGCTGGTGTTTGCAATATCAGCTCAAAGCTTAAAAAAAATGGAAGAAAGAAATCTTCGAAAAACAAGAACCGGGGTAGTTACGGGAAATAAAATGGATAAAACCATTACTGTAGCAATTGAAAGAAAAGTAAAGCACCCCATTTATGGAAAATTCGTAAAGAAAACCTCCAAGTTTCATGCACACGATGAAAAGAATGAGTGTACAGTGGGCGATACTGTTAAGATAATGGAAACACGCCCATTGAGTAAAACAAAACGTTGGAGATTGGTGGAAGTGGTAGAAAAGGCAAAATAAGAAAAACAAAAAGCCGTGGCATAATGCTATTGGTCTGGAGTTTAACAGGTATAAAATTTAGGCAAAGAGCACATGGCTCGCAGCCAACACAGCTAAAGCTAAATAATATGATACAGCAAGAAAGCAGATTAAACGTAGCGGATAATAGCGGCGCTAAAGAAGTATTGTGTATTCGTGTACTGGGTAATAGCGGACAGGATTATGCGCGGATCGGCGATAAAATTGTTGTAACTGTTAAAGATGCTATTCCGGCTGGTGGTATTAAAAAAGGAACGGTGGCAAAAGCAGTAATTGTTAGAACTAAAAACAAGTTACGTCGCAAAGATGGTTCCTATATCCGTTTCGATGATAATGCAGTAGTGTTGTTGAATCAAAGTGATGAACCCCGTGGTACTCGTATTTTTGGACCAGTTGCCCGTGAGTTGCGTGATAAAGGGTATATGAAAATTATTTCCCTGGCACCTGAAGTATTGTAAGAAGCCAGTTGATT
>JANNEK010000408.1:0-3804 GCA_031378605.1 Chitinophagaceae bacterium
CGGAAACTATCTGGCAGTAGGGGCGAAGGGTCTTGGAGACCAACCCGGAAAAATTGGACGGGTATATGTTTTTGAAAACAACGGCAATAATTTTATTGAGGTGCAAAGAATCGATAATCCGGACAATGATACGCATGATCGGTTTGGGTTTACCGTTGCCATTGACAGTACACATTTAATTGTTGGAAGCCCTTCTGCAGTTGTTGGTGGAAACGCAGAGCAAGGGAAAGTGTTTACTTTTAAAAAACAACAAGGAGGCAATTGGATTTATGCGAATACCCTTATTCGTGTATTGGGTGAACCCTACGATCATTTTGGTGAGTCTGTTACTCTTGACAAAGAGAATCTAATAATAGGCTGCCCCGATTTTGATATTGGCGGCGTATTAATTAATACAGGAGCTGCTTTTCTCCTTACAAAAGATCCACAAGGCGAATTTACAATGGACGATATCAGTATTATAACCGATCCTGAAGAAGCCTCAGGAAAAAGATTTGGTTTTAGAGTTGCGATTAATGATAACAAATTAATAGTTGCAGCCTGGGGATCTGGAAATAACGGCAGTGCCGTACTTTACACAAAAGAAAACAACCAATGGGGATTTAAGCGAATAATTGAAAGAGGTGTTCCCGCTACAAATTTTTACTGGATTGCCATCGCTGTAAATGGATTTAGTTATGGAATAGGATCTCCAATGTACCCCGATATATTTAATCCTGCTGGTAAAATCGTGTTGGGTGATGTAAGGTATTAAAACTTTATTCACAAAATAGTTTCAATCTATACATTGGTGAAATGCAGGGTTGCAACATAACTTTCAAAAATCCTATCGTATTACCAGTAGTTCATAGTAAACTTAAGGTTAAACTAGGGGAACTTATTTTTTAAAAAGTGGATGGGTACCAGTATAAAGGACCTCATCATTGGTTGCCGGGTTTCTATGTGCTACACTACTAAATGCTTTATAAACTAAATGTCCATCATCATAGTAATCGTATCCCCTCCGCCAATCCCATATTGGCTAGATTCAAATAGCAATGCATCTTTGATGCTATGGATTTCTTTTTCATTTTTTAGTTTGTTCATAGTGTATGGTAACCGGGATAGCACTATCATAAAGGGATTATCATACTTGTGACCTGCATATTTACATCTGAGCTGCCGAATAAATTAGTAGCAAAAAAAGTAAAATTATGTGTACCGGCCGGCAGATCAAAATACTCTGGTCCTGTAGTCAAATCCAGTTTGTTATCTGTATATGCCAAACCTAGTCGTGATAGCCCTTCGATATTGTACGTTCTTGAAACAGTGCCGTTCAACCATACTTCCAGCCTCCATTTTGAGGCATAATCAACAGGTAACGGAAGTATACCGCTTCTGCGATATGTACGGGTTTTGCAAAAAAGTATTACTCTTGAGGGAGCATTCAGTGTAACCGTATAAGCAGAATTGGTTCCTGCATCTGCTATCCGCTGCCAGGTTCCGGTAAGGGTATTACTTGCTGTGTTTAAATTGCCGCTGCAGGCATATTGAATTACATTATCTGAGTATGTGTAAACAATCTTTATGTTATCTTATTTTAGTGGAAACAAAAAAATTACTATTTACAATTTGGTGGCGGTATTTCTTTATAAGGCTCTGTATAACATCTGCCTGCATACGCCAATATATTCACTGCTTCTGCCAGCAGCCTTAGTGCTTCTTCTTTTCCGCAGGATGCATAGGGGCTGTTATGATAAATGGCACTGAGTTCCGCCCAGTGATTCACTGTAGTAAGTTGTGTAATAATTTCACGCATTCTGTTTTTTATACTCATCGCTTCTACATAATTTGTATTATCCGGATTATTATCACTACCGGTATTTAACCAATTAACAGTTGCTTGTAAAGAATCATAAGCAACAGCAGCATACATATGAAAATGTATTGCCGTGGCAGGATATGCTCCTGTAGTGCCAAACTTATCTTTATCCTGTTGGGCAATAGCTACCAGGTTTTTTAACTTACTTAAGTAAATGTTTAATTGTGTTTGCGAAATCATACTGCATGCTTTTCCGCCAGGAATACGTGCTGCGTATTGGGCATTTGTGGAAACACTAAGTATGCTGATAATGGCAATACATAAAAAATCTTTTTCATTTTTATGAGTTTTGTTGTGAATAAAGTATAAACCAATGGTGTACCACCACTGTCAGTAAGCTGTGTTATTTTGATTTAAAAAGCTCCATTCCCATGCCGGTAAATTTTTTATTTGTGATGCGTAACATACACCCGCCTTTAACTGCTTCAAACTGGCAGAAGAATTTTCCCGGGTCGCTTGCCTCCCTGTTATTAGCATTGAGGTCCCAATTATTGACGCTGAATTTTCCCTTGTAAACAGATTTGCCATGCGACACTTTGCCATTGAAAGTGATGGTTCCCGAATGTTCGCTTTGATAGGTACCGTTGTTGTTAAAAATAAATTCATCATTGGTAGAAGCGGTGGACATGCCTGCATAATCACCGGAATAAATACTGTAATAACTCATACTGGCTGCATCAAAACTTTTCCATTTACCAATTAAATCTTTTTGAGCAACAGCAAACTTGTTATAGTAAAACATTTTTGTAAAATCCTCATCATTGCCAAACAGGCTGTAGTAAGTATTTTTATCCGGCGCAATAACCACTATGGGTCGGCAACCCCCATTATTAAATACCAACCGCATACCGAGGTAGCCTGCTTTACCTGTTTGTTTGTTGGTAACAGCGGCTTCCCATATATCTTGTTTACCGTAACTGTATTATTCTTTCTGCCTTATAAAAAGTTCGCCGGTATTATATGCCAATTTTACAACGGCATCCCAGTAATATGGTTCAAACGTACCGGTATTTGGAGGACGCTGCTCATCAATTTTTTTATCGAAAAAATAAAGCCTTACTTCCGTTCCGTTTTTAATAACCTGCACATAATCATTGGTAATGGTGCTGGTCCACCCATCATCAAAGTTGGTGGTAGATATTGTGATGCCGCTGCTGCTTGCGGTTTGTGTAACGGTGTTACTAACCTGGTTGCCGTTTGTTTGATTATTCTTACGCACCATTTTTGTAGCATCGGCTTTTATAGATGCCAGGAATGTATCAATTACAAAAGCATACTTTTCATCATTAAATTGAGTAATGGCACACCAGCTTATATCGTTTTGGGTAAAGGTGGAAACGCTTACAATAAATTTTATTCCATCCACTTCTGCCAGGCCAACGCCGGTTACCACATCCCAACCATTTTGTTTTTCTATTTGTTTTTCTTTTGGGTCGCCAATTTTATATTGATTGCCGGCAAAATAATCCCAGTCGGTTTTAAAATTGGCTTGCGGGTCTGCAGAGCCCTGCTGTGCCGGCCAGATGTGTAGCTGGCAAAAACTGTTGCCTTCTTTTACTTCATACACCAGCCGTTGCTTTTCTTCTTTTAATTTAAATGTGGCAGGCGGGGTGAAGGATAAAATATCGTAACGTTTTGTTTGTGCCTGCATACAAATGAAAGCAAAAATGAGAGGCAGAAATAAATTTATTTTTTTCATTATTTCTAAATTTTATAAACTGCCATAACAAAAGTTCATAAATAAAATTTAACCACATTGAGGAAGGATATAATTAAATAGTTTATTGTTAAAAAGCACGGATAGCTCTGACAGAATTTACACTGGTCTTGTTTACGACAAGTTGGGCGCCAGTGGAGAAAGACTGAAGCCAGCTTGTGACATTGTCGATTTCTGAGGAACTCCAGTAAAATCCGCCAGTTGCGCCAACCACAGTTTTTTGTAA
>JANNEK010000427.1:0-20338 GCA_031378605.1 Chitinophagaceae bacterium
CGTAACAATTACGCATCCTATGAACGATTGAAAGAAAAATTAAAGCAAGTTTTTGTGCGCTTAGGGGAAATAGATAGTAAGTACAAGGATATTCAATGGGCAGGATACGACCTTGACATTTCAGGTATGAGCCATCAAAATGGTACGATGCGATTTGGAACAGATCCCGGCTCTTCGGTCTTAGATCTAAATTGTAAAGCGCATGATTTGGATAATTTGTATGTGGTAGATGCCAGTTTTTTTCCGAGCTGCGGAGCATTTAATCCTTCTCTCACTATTGCCGCAAATGCATTGCGTGTAGGAGATCATATCTTAACAAGTGTTCTTAAGGAAGAGAATGAATTGAAGGAAGTAATCGGAGCAAATTACCTATAATCATTTTCGTTAGTTGGTGTTGTTTAATTGGCGCCCGTTATTGCGAGGCGCCTTTTAATTAATTTTTATGGAAGAAATTGCAAAAATCGTAACGATAAATATTAGCCATGCCGTTGAAATATTGGCGGCGATTATTATCGGCATCGCAGTGATCAAAGTTGTTTCAAGCTATATCATCAAGGTAGGCAATCTTCAGCGAGGCGCAACAACACGTATGCCTAAAAATGATTGGAAAAGTTCCGAAGAAATTAGGATTGGTTTCGGACGTTCTGTGGCAGTTTCGTTAGAATTGTTATTGGGCGCCGATGTATTGGCAACTGCTGTTGCTCCATCCTGGGATGCTATTGGTAAATTGGCAGCTATTGCCGTTTTACGTACTGCGTTGAATTTTTTTCTTGGTAAAGAACTTAAAGAAATTAAATCAACCGATTAAAGTCTCTCGTGCGACAAGTTGTTTTTTACTTTCTTATTCTCTTTGTGGTATGCGAGTAATGCCAATTCGAATAGTTACTAATAAATCTGTAGGAGTTCAAATAAAATCTTCGTTCAAAAAAAACCGGATTCATTACTTGCAGGAAGCATTGGGGCTTGCCATCTTTATGATATCAGCGTGTTTCTTTGGTGCCTTGCTGGAATCCCAACATTCATCAATACATCATTCGATACCAAACGATTTTTTAAGAACCATTTTCATGGGAGTATTGATGGGAGCAACAGCGTTGTTTATTTTTTATTCGCCGTATACAGTTCCATCGGGTGCTCAAATTAATCCGGCTGTTACATTAACTTTTTGGAGGCTAGGAAAGATGTGTCCCTGGGATTCATTATTCTTCATCATCTTTCAATTTATAGGCGGAACAGTAGGAGTTGTTCTGATGCAGATTTTAATGCGCGGATTATTAACAGAACCTCCCGTTCAATCGGTAGTAACGGTACCGGGCAAATTCGGTATAGTTCCGGCAATGATCATGGAATTTTTTATCGCTTTTATTACAATGATGATGGTTTTATTTACATCGAATGATCATAAATTAAAAAAATATACAAGAATAATTGCTGCCTGCATGGTTTGCAGTTGGGTAATCGTTGCCGGCCCGGTTTCGGGTTTTGGAATGAATCCGGCGCGTTCATTTGCGAGCGCGTTTTCGGCTAATATTTGGAATTCTTTCTGGATTTATTTATTTGTTCCCATTGCAGGTATGATGACTGCCGCCGAATTCTATCTCTTGTATAATCAAAAGGTAAAACCAGGTTTTAAAAAAATTATTGAAAGCGAAAAAGATTAATATGAAACTTATTATAAAATTTGGTTTAATAGCTATTCTTGCGAGTTGTGTGCATTCTACTGCATTTTCACAAATAGTAAAAGTGGATGCAATTGGAATTACTGTAAAGGACCTGAACCGGTCGGTAAAATTCTATACCGACGTGTTAGGATTTAAAAAAATTAGTGAAACAGAATTAACAGGTGTGGAATATGAAAAACTATTTAATGTTTTTGGACTGCATATTCGTAAAGCGCGATTGCAATTAGGGGAAGAATTTATTGAATTAACCGACTATTTAACAAGTGGAGGAAGAAGTATTCCCGAAACACAAAGAAGTAATGATTTGTTTTTTCAGCATATCGCGATTGTGGTGAGTGATATGGAAAAAGCTTTTAATAAATTAAATAGCTATTCTATAGAGTATGTATCAACTTCTCCCCAAACGTTGCCCAGGTCGATACCAGGAGCAGAGGGTATTAAAGCTTTCTACTTTCATGATCCTGACAACCATAATCTCGAGCTCATTTATTTTCCTCCTGGTAAGGGACAACCGAAATGGCAAACAACTACTGGTAAATTATTTTTAGGGATCGATCATACGGCCATCGGAGTAAGTAATTCAGAAGTCAGTCATAGGTTTTATGCAGATTTATTGGGGTTGGATAGAAAAGGCGATAGCTGGAACGAAGGAATAGAACAAGAACATTTGAATAATGTGGAAGGGGCCAGTTTACATATTACAGGATATCGTTCGTTGGCCGGACCAGGGATAGAATTTTTGGAATATATTTTACCAGGCGCAGGAAAAAAATATCCGGAAGATACCAGGTCGGATGATATTTGGTTCTGGTTAACAATTCTGATTACGGACAATTCAAAATTGCTATTTGAAAAATTAAGAGCTTCCAATTATTCTTTTGTATCAAAGGAACCCAATCTCGTTTCACAAAATGCTTTTTATCACCAATCTTTTATTGTAAAAGATCCAGAAGGCCATGCGCTTTTGATTGTGGAAAGAAAAAAATAACCGATTAAATGACAAAGAAAAATATCGATGTCGTTCGGGCGACAAATAAAATTATCAATTAAAAATACTTTTGAACAAATTTAAGACATATGAAAAAAATATTTTCTTCAGTAATTCTTTTGTTGGTGGTACTGTGTGCGGGTGCGCAAGACATGCCAAAAGGATTGAATAAGCTGCAGGTGGCTCCTGATTTTTCTGCTAAGGATCAAAATGGAAAACTGGTTTCCTTGTCGGAGCAATTGAAGAAAGGCCCGGTAGTATTGTTATTTTATCGGGGGCAGTGGTGTCCATATTGTAATAAACAATTAAAACAACTTGAA
Organism: Chitinophagaceae bacterium; assembly: GCA_031378605.1. Taxonomy (GTDB): domain Bacteria; phylum Bacteroidota; class Bacteroidia; order Chitinophagales; family Chitinophagaceae; genus Endoryza. The sequence goes on from JANNEK010000427.1 coordinate 2,991, forward strand.
GACTCGCTATCATTCATTACAGCAAAAGGAGCAATTGTTATTGCTGTATCTCCGGAGAAACCAGAAAATATTAAAAAAACGATTGACAAAACCAAGGCTACCTATTCTGTTTTATTTGACGAGGGATTGAAGATTATGAAAAATTACGACGTTTCCTATGGTGTGGACGCTAACACCGTTGAGAAATACAAAGGATATGGTATTGATTTCTCTTCCGTTAATGGAAGCAATGGTGCTAACCTGCCGGTACCTGCGTTGTATATTATTGGTAAAGATGGAAAGATTGCTTATCGTTTTTTTGACACCAATTATACGAATAGAGCATCTGTTGCTGAAATACTGGCGAATTTATAGAAGAGATAATAAAAATATTTTGGGGCGTGTTGGAATAAATTTTTCAACACGTTTTTTCTTTTATGTGTTAACTGCGCGACATGCAGGGGTATAGAAGTTGTATTCCTTTGCAGCATCATGCAAACAAAAACAATAATAGAATGCCCTTTATGTAAAGAAGGAGTCGAAAAATTACTTTATCGGTACCATATCGAAAGCGAGCGACATGTAATTGAGCGGATTAAAAAAGAGAACCCGCAATGGACAGAAAGCGATGGAATCTGTAATCGATGTATAGACCATTACCACGTTCAAGTTGTAATAGGGCAACGCATGCTTCCAGAAATCGGACCTCATTTTCCTGTTAAGAGCGCCGACGATTTTGTGATACTTCCAACCCCTTTGCGATTGGGTGCCGATCCGGGATATACGGGGAAAGGTGTTACCATTTGTTTTATCGATAGTGGATTTTACCTGCATGATGATTTGATTAAAACAAGAAATCGTGTAAAAAAAGTAATTGATATTACCGACCCTTCAAGAACCGATTCATTTTTTAAACAGCCACATCCCTCGGCATGGCATGGAACGATGACGAGTGTGGTATGTGCAGGAGATGGTTATTCAAGTAACGGGTTGTACAAAGGAATTGCGCCAGATGTAGAATTAGTGTTAATTAAAGTGCAGAATGAAGAAAATAAAATTACTACTGAAAATATAGTTAAGGCTTTAGAATGGGTTTTGAAAAATCATTCACAATATAATATCCGGATAATAAATATGAGCCTTGGTGGCGATGAGGATGTGAGCTACCATCAGTCAGTAATCGATCAATTGGTAGAACAACTTATTGATGAAGGCATAACAATTGTAGCCGCTGTTGGTAATGATGAGTATGCATCGATAAAGCCTCCTGCGAATGCAAAAAATGTAATCAGCGTTGGTGGGATAGACGATAATAATTTTCTTGATAATGAATTATCGGCCTATCATTCTTCTTTTGGATTAACGATTGACGGCCTGTTTAAGCCGGAATTGGTTGCTAATGCTATTTGGATAGCGGCTCCAATATTGCCTGGTACAAAAGAGAAAGAAGAAGCAGAGCTGCTGAATCGTGCGTTTAGCAGCACGAATGAATCATTGCTAAAAGAATGGCCCGTTCTGCAAAAAAAAATTCCAACAACTTTAGAGAATGGTCAAATAATTGATGTAACTTTTATCAGGAAAATTTTAGCGGAACGCATTCAGCAAACCAAGTTCTTTTCACCAAACTATATGCATGTTGATGGAACTTCTTTTGCAGCACCGATTGTTTGTGCTGTAATTGCTCAAATGCTGGAAATTGAACCCGCTCTTGATCCGGCTTCAATACGACGGGTGTTATTTAGTACTGCTAAACGACTTCCTCGCATTACTCCGGAAAAACAGGGTTTTGGTTATATACGTCCAAGGCACGCATTACTTCAAATTATCAAGAAGGAGGTTGTTATGAAACTACATGAATCGCCTTATCTCAACAAAAGAAAAAAAATGATTGAGTTTTTTATCGAGCACGATTTTGCCCGCCAGATTTCATTAGCAGGTTCATTCAATCATTGGGCACAGGATGTATTGCTGATGGAACCCGGAAGAAAGGGTATGTGGAAAATTGAAATACCTATGCTTCCCAATGGAACCTATCGATACAAATTTTTCATTGATGATAAAATGTGGGTAGAAGACGTAGAAAATCCCTTGCGGGAACCAGATGGGTTTAATGGATGGAATAGTTTGCTGGTAGTATAATAATGTTATCTTCTGTGCCGGTACTAAATATTTTCTGCCATTTAGAATTTTAAGTAAACCCAAAGACAAGGTTTATTGCTGTTTTTATTTTCCTTTGTAAAAAAAATGATTAAATGATCGTATCGATTGTTCTATTATGCTCATTTATTTACCTGGTAGCAGGATTCATTTTCGCTATTGCATTTTTAACAAAGGGAATACGGAAAGTGGATGAAAATATTCATGGTAGCAGTAAGGGATTCTTTTTAATTATCATTCCCGGAGTAATGGTGTTTTGGCCATTTTTATTAAAGAAATGGATGCAGACTTCTGGCAATAAGCATAAGCAATAAAGATTCTTTTATGTAAGAAGACGAACAATTAATTAATGAACCGTTCGGGATTACGCAAATTTGTATGATAAAACCATTAAGAAAAAGGCATTTTCAGGCATGGTCGTTACTGGCTTTGTTAATACCTGTTGGAATTATTGCGTCCTATATTTCTATTAGAAAACCGAGCAGCGATAAATTATTGCAGCCAGCAACTGTTAAAGAACTTCCATTTGTTTTCCGGGAAATCGAAAAGGATAATTATTTGATTTTAATAAGAAGAAATGAGAACGCTTCTCAATATCAATTGCAATGGATAAATAAGACCGTGTTAACCGTTCCAACGGCAACCATTTTTAAAGCACCTCTGCACTCAACGGATATTTCTGAAGGCGAGTTGATTGGAAGGATTGAAGCAAGAGGTAATTATCAATTTGCAATAGATTCAAGTTTTAATAAAGGTGATTTTAAATTAATCGTTTATGATTTTATTCATAAACAAATTATAGATACTATAAAGTTTTGAGTAATGGGAGTATCGTACAGTGCAGTTGGCTGGAACAGGCAAAAAAAAATTTACGATTGGCTGATTTTTGGCTTTAGTGCTTCGTATTTAGTTGTATTTATATTAGTAACCGCAGCTACGAATCCGGGTTTCACTTTTGAAACAGCCTTAATTCGCTCAACGGCTACGCTGGCTGCTTTACTGCTGCACGTTATTCTAAGCATTGGACCCTTATGCAGGTTGAATAATTTCTTTTTGCCGCTATTGTACAATCGCAGGCATTTAGGGGTAACTATGTTTTTAATTTCGGCTATTCATGGCGGTTTCAGTATTTTTCAGTTTCATGGCTTAAGCAATGTGAATCCATTCGTATCCCTATTTACTTCAAATACAGCCTTTGGCTCGGTATCTCAATTTCCTTTTCAGGCATTGGGTTTTTTTGCATTGAGTATATTATTCCTGATGGCTATTACAAGTCATGATTTTTGGTTGCATCACCTCACGCCAAAAGTTTGGAAAACGCTTCATATGCTGGTTTATTTGGCATACCTGTTAATCGTTATGCATGTGCTGCTGGGCGTTATTCAATTTGAAACACATCCGGTGTTTATTATACTCATTTCTCTTGGAGCCTGTTGGCTGATAACGATACATCTGCTTGCCGGATGGAAAGAGATAAAAATTGACAATAAAAAATTTGCAACTGAATCGAACGAGCTCGTTTATATAGCCGGGATTCAGGAATTTGAAGAAAGCCGCGCTAAAATATTTTGTATCGGTTCCGAACGGATAGCCGTTTATCTTCATCAAGGCAAACTGTATGCTATTCATAATGTTTGCAAACATCAGGGAGGCCCATTGGGAGAGGGAAAAATTATTGATGGTTGTATTACCTGCCCATGGCACGGGTATCAGTATCTTCCTCATAACGGCCAGTCACCACCGCCATTTAAAGAGAAAGTAAGTACTTATGATATACAAATCAGGGAGGGGAAAGTTTATATCAATCCGGTTCCATTGACCGCAGTCGAGAGCGAAATGCAATCGGATATTGTACTGACTTAGAAAAGATTTCGTTTAAATTGAATTAGAAAAATGAAAATTGTAATAGGATAATCAAATGACAGAGCAAGAAACAAAGGAGTTAGCAAAAGAGGCTTTTTATATTGGCTGGCAAACAACTGCGTCTGCCTTGTATAGCAGGTTTGTAAAAAGGGTATTGCTTATTTTTTTTGTACTGGTAATCTTAATTGGTTTTTTACTTGCCTACCATCAAAAAAAATTCTCCTCCTCCATTTTTGAATTTGGATCTCCTACTGAACTAACCGGAGTACTTTTTAATAAACCTGTTCTTTGTATTAAGGTGATTAGTAATAAAGACATATTTGGAAAGAGTTCCTTTATAACGATTCCGCTTGTGGGTTATGGTAAACATGGAGCCGATGGTATTTTGATTGAGCTTGAAAAAGAAAATGGTACAACCTTTAACCAAAAAGAAATTACGCTCAAAGGAACACTTTTGTACAACGATGGTAAACTGTTGATGCAAATTGATGCTAACGATACTCCGGTAAAAAAAATCGGAAAAATAGCTGATACTTCTTTTAGTTCGGAGACTAAAGAACTTGGTACCATTAAGGTAAGAGGTGAGGTAGTAGACCCTAAATGTTTTTTTGGTGTGATGAATCCTGGCTATGGCAAAGTACATAAAGATTGCGCGATACGTTGTATTTTAGGTGGTATTCCACCGGTATTGAAAGTGCAGAATGAAAAAGGGGAAATGAATTATTACCTGATTGCAGGACCCAATGGTGAAAAAATGAACGAAGCAGTGAAGGAATTTGTTGCGGAACCAGTTGAAATAGTGGCAAACGCTGTACAATACGGCGATTGGATTATTTTATACACAACAAAGGAAAAAATAAATGCTATTTCAAAACGGGAATTAGTTTACCCATCGCTACAAGCGATAGCCTGTATACCTAATTACACGAAATGATTATTGAACTTCGCAATAAGAAAGAAGTTTTACTGCGCACCCTGGTTTCAACGGATGAAGCAAAATTGTATCAATACCTCTCACATCTTTCATCCGAAAGCCTTTCACGGTTCGGGCCACACGCATTCGATAAAGAAGCAATCAATAATATCTGTAGTAGTTTAAACCCTGCCACAAAGCGGTATATTGCTATTGATACGATGAATGAAAGTATAATAGCCTATATGCTTATTCAGCAGGGAATGATTGAATCGGATGAACAACGGTATGCAAATAGGCTTCACTATTTTGATACTGCTAAAACGGTAACTTTTGCACCTTCTGTTACCGACGCGTGGCAAAGTACAGGACTTGGTACATTAATGAACAATGCTATTGAATCTGAATTGAAGAAAAAAGAAATTTCAAAAATTGTTTTGTGGGGTGGGGTGCAGGCCGATAATTTTAAAGCTGTTAACTACTATAAGAAACTCAATTATCAGATTATTGATATGTTTTGGCATGACGGAAAAAATAATTACGATATGGTGAAAGACCTATAAATAAAGTCAAAATCTTTTGATGGGACTCATCGCTTTATTTTAATTTTAACGGGTCATAATTTTTTGTAGAATGAATGAAAGTTTAAAAGAATACCCGGTTTCAGTACGCGAACTTCTCCAAAGTGATGTTGAATTAATAGCCAATTACTGGTTAGGAGCAGATAAATTGTTCCTGACCAAAATGGGAGTTGATACAACTAAAATACCCTCTCGTGATGAATGGATCAAAATGCTGACAGAACAACTGGATCAAATCAATAGTGAAAAAAAATCCTATTGTATTATTTGGTTATTAAATAATATACCAGTGGGGCATTCTAATATTAATAAAATTGTTGTGGGAGAAGAAGCATACATGCATTTACATTTATGGGAGGATAGTACAAGGCGAAAAGGCATGGGTATGTCATTCGTAAGAATGACCTTGCCTTATTTTTTTGAAAATTATAATTTAAAGAATTTGTATTGCGAACCCTATGCCCTTAACCCCGCCCCGAATAGAACATTAGAAAAAATTGGTTTTGAATTTGTAAAAGAACATATCACAACTCCGGGCTGGCTTAATTTTGAACAACCAGTTAAACGGTGGGTATTGAGCTATGAAAAATATAGAAACTTATTTAATAAATGAAAATAATAAGTGATACAAACGCTGATTAAGAATTTCCATATACTTTAATAATGGTTTCTCTCAGCACTGCTGCTTCTGGCGTGCAATGATAATAGATAATATTTGCGATGTCGTCCGGTTTTACCCAATTACTGAAATTAGCTTCTGGCATGGCTTTTCTATTTTGTGGGGTATCAATGATACTCGGAACCACTACACTTGTTTCTATGTTTTTTCCTTTAGCTTCTATATTCATCAATTCAGCCAAACGCACAACTAATGATTTTGCTAAACCATAAGCTACCATTCCATTTCCATTGCCAGCACTAAGTCCGGGCCGCGAACCAATAATAAAAATTCGCCCATTATTTTGTTTCATCATTTGATTAAATGCCGGACGAGCTACATTGTATGTAGTTTCAAAATTCAGTTTGTACTGTTTTAAAATATCTCCGGTACCGGTATCTGCAATCTTTCCCATAGCAAAACCACCAACCGTTAATATTGCTACGTCAATGGATCCATGTTTCAACAGAACCGAGTCAATAAATTTTTGAGAATCACTTTCGTCCAATAAGTCAACAACCACTTTTTCAAAAACATCTTCCGAAAAATTCATCGGAACTGTGTCGTTTGGGATAATCGTTCCGATTACTTTGTATCCTTCTGCAATAAATTTTTTAACGATTGCCTGGCCCAAATTACCTGAGGCTCCGGTTACAATAGCAATTTTAATCATTGTTATTCAAATGATGGAAAACCCGGTGTGGGCATTTTCCCTATTAATAATATTTTTATTCCCAACTAAATTTGCCGCCGGTACGCACACGTATTTTATATATACTTGAATGTGCTGTCAAATATAGGGTTTTACCATCTTCATCACCCCAAGCCATATTTGCAGGCCTTTCCGGAGTAACAATTTTCCCTAATAATTCGCCGGCTGGCGAAAGTATCCATACACCACCGGGCGCAGAAATAAAAAGGTTCCCTTCTTTGTCTACCTTCATTCCATCCAATGCCTCCTCATCTTCAGTAAAACTAAAATCATAAAAAACTTTTCCATTTTTTAACGTGCCATCAGCATTTACCTCATAGCGCCAGATGGTTTTGGTATGATGGATATCGCGAATATCCCAATTGGTTATATAAAAATATTTTTCATCCGGAGAAAATGCTAAGCCATTTGGGCCGCCACAATCTTTTGCTACCAAAAAAACCTTTCCTTCTTTTATCATAAACACTCCCTGGTAATCCAATTCTTTTTTCGTATCCTTAAAAGCGTTAGGAAGTCCATAAGGAGGATCAGTAAAATAAATAGTGCCATCACTTTTTAACACTATATCATTTGGGCTGTTAAATCGTTTGCCATCAATCTTATCAGCTAATACCGTCATGGATCCTTTCTTCTCAATTCGTATTACCCTGCGGTTTCCATGTTGATCAATAATTAATCGCCCTTCTTTATCAATTGTTAACCCATTACTGCCGGGCTGATGATAATCTCCAATATCTGCCCCGGTATAGCCGGAATGAGACATATATACAGTAACGTTATGATTGTTTGGATTGTACCTGTAAATCGAATTTGTGTTGGGATCGCTGAATAACAGATAACCATCGGGATGCCATACAGGCCCTTCGGTAAATGAAAAGCCATCGGCCACTTTTTCAACTTTTGTTCCGGGTGCTATTAGAGCATTTAGCTTTTCATCGATCGTATAAATCTTCCCTATATCTTTCCAGTTGTTATTAACTGGCAGCCCCCCTTTATAAAAATCGATTACGGCATTGCGAATCCATATATAATTATCCGGTATCATACCCAATGGTCCATTGATTCCCAGGATAGCGATCGTAAATTTATCTCCGGGCTTTGCGTTCTGCGAAAGTACTACCCGATTGCGGGTATTGTAACCGCTTATTACGCCATTTCCACTTTGGCCAAACCCTTTTTGTTGTTTTCCATTTACCCATATTTCACTATAATCATCAACCGTAATTTCAAATACGGCTGTTGTGCCTTGTACTGAAAGCTTTCCAATAGAAGAAGGTAATGTTATTTCAACCTTATACCAGGCAGCAGAGATTAACCCCATTCCTTCGCGCATTTCCAAATCGGCAGGTTTTATTGTAACAAATCCTTTATCAAAATCCGACGCATTTATTTGCGGATGAAGGGTATGTGTTTTTACTGGCTGGCCGGTTGGATATAACTTTAATGGATCTTTAATACTTCCTCCGGGTGTTTTAAAATCTGCCTCTATAATATGAGCCGGTTGCACATACCATTGGGCAGTTACAAGTGCAGCACCTTCCAATGTTTTCAAATCTGCAATTGCTTGTGGTTTATCAACAGCAAGCTGCCTTGTTTCCTGCGTAATACCAACTAAAAAAATACTCAAACAGATCAATAAACTTAATACTTTTTTCATAACTTATTTTTTTATGCCCGGCATGATATGGCTATTCATCTTCGTTGCGTCCTAAAGGCGATGCAGGGCAGACGTTGCACTCTTGCGCAATAGAAACTAAAGGGAGCACTGTTCGTTTATAGTTTAATTTAATTTGGTGCAGTTTCTTTAGTACAATCGGTAAATAGTAGAATGTTGGTTAATGATTATTCAGCACTTAATTTAATTTTACTTTTGCGCCGGCGTTCGCCATATCTTCATCCTGTTGTGCACTGGCACTTCCGCTTACACCAATTGCTCCAATAACCTGCCCTTCATAGATAATTGGTATGCCACCCTGTAGAAATGTATGGCCAACAGTAATCAGGGCCTGTCTTCCACCATTAATAGCATTTTCCAGTTTGGAAGACGGTGCTTTGAAGATAGCTGCGGTGGTTGCTTTTTTTATGGCTACTTCACTGGCTGCTGCAAAAGTTCTATCTAATTTTTCAAGGTAAACTAAATACCCACTATTATCTACAACTGCAATAGCACCTCCGGGGGCGTTATTGGCTTTAGCATAAATCATTGCTTCGGCAACTACTTTTTTTGCTGCTTCCAGTGTTATATTTTTTTGTGTAAGTATTTGCGCATTACAAAAGAGTGTCAGCGAAAAGGAAATAAACAGTATCAATAATGATTTCATGATATTTTTTTTATGAGTGAATAGAATAGGGTTATTTTACAGGCTTATCGTATTTTACTTTCTTGCCTGCGTTTTCCTTCTCAATCGGCGGCCATTGCAGATCGGCTTTATTTTTAAATGTGGGAATATCTTTATTGAAAAGATCCCATGCTCCTTTGGAATGTTGTAATATCAAATGACCATCTACGATATTCCAATACTCAGGATTTACAGGCCGCCTTCTGCCAAAGGCCATGGCATATCCACAAAAAGAACCATACAAAGGAGCAAACATTTCGGGGTGTTCCTTAAACATGTCTGCATGGTGTTGAGAGCTGAATAAATAAGTTGCTCCATTATAGCGGGCTGAAAATTGTGAATCGCCTTTCACTGGTTTATTATCACTAAAATAGGACACAGGGTCATAGCCCTCCATTAGAATTCCTTCTTTATCGATATTATTATAGAACTGCTTTTCGGCGTCGGTGGTAATTTGTTTGCCATTATTAGCAGTAACCGCTGGCCAGTATTTATTAGCTAATACTATATTGTCGGGCACATCTTTGTTCCAACCGTTTACGGCCCGTTGGTTATGCTGGATAAATAATCTTCCATCAACTATAGAAAAAGTATTTACATCTATAGGCGCAATTCTGCCGAGCGATACAGCATAGGCGCACCACCCGCCAAACTGTGGCTTATACATTTCGGGTTTTGCTTTAAACAAATCCAGGTGTTCCTGCGAAGCAAAATAATAGATAGCCCCCTCGTAGGTAAACCGAAACTGCTCATTCCCTTTTACCGGTTTATTATTGGTGAAAAACCCTACGGCATCATATCCGTCCAGTATTACCCCGGCAGCGTCTACATTATTAAAATGTTTGTCGCTTGTTTTTTGTGCATCAACCGTAATGGCAATGAAGAAACTTAACAACACTCCGATAGCTGCAAAAATATAGCTCATTCTGCTTTCCTGTTTTGCTTTGGCTTTTACTAACTGCTCTATAAAAGCAGTTATAGTTGTTGTTGTATCCATAATTAGTTTTTTTTATACAACAAAGTAAAGCTGCTGTAAAGGGGTGGGCTGTCTTATGTTTTACATAATAGAGAGTATTGCGGTAATAGTGGGGGAAATTGTCGTGTTTATTACAATTAAGGAAGTCATATACCGTGAACAAGGGTAGTGCGGGCAGCGATTAATTTCCCAATAGCATCCTTTACTCCAATACCTGCGTATTATATGTCATAGACAATTTTATTCAGGAAGTGGAAAGTGTTCTACAAAATGAATCACTATTTCAAAAACCTGTTTTTCTTATTCTTGTAGCCCACAGCTGCCTTATAAATTGATTATTTAGTTTCTGCAATTCTAATCGAATCGGGGCCATTTGATTATGGGTAAAAAAAGTTTGATAGTAATGAATTATTCTTATTTTTACAAATAAGATAGTATAGAATTGTTTTTGATCCCTTCTATTCTAATTATTATTTATTGTTTTATTTGTTTCTGATTGTAATCAAATCTTCGTAAACGAAAAACTGCTTTTATGAATCGAATGTTTGTCTCCCGGCAACTCCTTCCATCCATTGCTGTAGCACTACTCTTTATTTTTACTTCTTTGTTTAGTTATGGGCAGCAGAAAAAGGTATCGGGTAAAATAACAGATGACAAAGGAACTCCACTCGAAAATGTAAGTGTAGTATTAAAAGGACAAACACAAACCCAAGGCACCGTATCGGATGCCAATGGTTTTTTTTCGATTACTGTTCCAGGTGAAGATGCCATATTAATTTTTTCTTATTTAGGGTACATTGACCAGGAAGTTAGTGTTGCTGGTAAAAGTACGATCAACTTACAACTGCAACCCGACCAAAAGAAAGCTGCTTTATCGGAAGTAGTGGTGGTTGGATATGGTACACAGAGGAAGATTGATTTAACCGGTGCTGTAGGCTCCATATCAAGAAAAGATTTTGCCAATAAGCCTTTTACAAGCCCCGACCAGATTTTGGCTGGTCGTATAGCAGGCGTAAATATCACTAATCGTAGTGGGGATGCCGGTGCTCCCATTGAGGTGCGAATACGTGGTATTGGTACTGCCGGTAATAACCAGCCGCTTTGGATAATTGATGGGGTACCAGTTTCAACAAATACATCTACGATAACAGTAAATACATCAAGCGCAACAGAATCGAACCCGTTAGCTGGTATCAACCCAAGCGATATTGAAAGTATTGATATTTTAAAAGATGCCTCTGCCACTGCTATCTATGGTGCCCGTGCAAATAACGGGGTTATATTAGTAACTACTAAGCGGGGCAAGGTGGGAGCAGCTACCCTAAGTTACGATGGTTATGTTGGTACTCAGGCAGCTCCAAAAAACAAATTATTTGATGTACTGAACACAGATCAATATATCAAATTTCAACAAGAAGGGTTGGGTAATGATTATTCAGCTTTTACAGGAAAACCTACTGTTGATTGGCAGGATTTGGTGTTTAAAACGGGCATTTCAACTGCTCATAATCTAACTCTATCCGGTGGAAATCAAACTGCCACTTATAGTTTTGGAGCAGGTTATTTGGATCAACAGGGTATTCAAATAGCTCAAAACTTCAGAAGGTACTCCGCAAGAGCTACTTCAGATGTAAAAATTGGTAAATTTCTTAAATTTGGCGAGACCTTCTTAATAGCCAGAACTGAAAGGCAGGTACAATCAGAGGATTTCGCAAATGCGGGAGCCGGTGCTGCAGCAAATACACCTTTTTTTCAACCCTATACAGCAACAGGCAAGTATAACCCGGTTAATCCAACTACCACAGGCGGCGCTTCAGCCCAAAATTATCTTTGGAATGCCGATGAGAATGAAGGAGGGTACACTACAATGAAGAGTAATAAATTATTAGGCAACCTGTATGCAGAAATTGAACCGATAAAAGGATTAAAATACAAAGCCAGTTTAGGCCTTGATTATAACGAATCAACTGGTTTGTTTTTACAGTTCCCGGTAGATTTTTCCGGTATTGGTAGCCCAAGAACCGCAATCATTGTAAATGAGCAACCAAAAGAATCAATGCTTACTTTAACTCAAACGCTTACCTATGATAAAACATTTGGTAAAAGTAAAATAACCGCTTTGATAGGGTACGAGCAAACCAGCTATCTTCAACGCAGGTTAAGGGTTCAAGGTAATGGCCTTTTCAACCCTTCTTTAGGATTAGCGGGTGGATCACAAGCTTTTGGATCTTCGGAAACTGCCGATCATTGGAATATTCAGGGTAAATTGGCTCGCTTGTTTTATTCTTATAACGACCGGTACCTATTAACAGCAACAATCAGGGAAGATAAATCGTCACGGTTTGCAAAAGCAAACAACACAGGATATTTTCCTTCCTTCTCCGTGGGATGGAAGCTTAGCGAAGAGAATTTTTTAAAAGACTCAAAGCTTTTCAACGAACTAAAAATCAGAGCCGGATGGGGCCAGTCTGGCAACCAGTTTACAGGAACCAATTTCTCCTACCTCCCTTCGCTCAGCAGCTTTGTTAAATACGTGGTTGGTACTGGGCAAACAATTGTAACAGGCTATTCACCCGTGATTTTTGCTAACCCAGACTTAAAATGGGAAACAGCTATTCAAACAAATATCGGGCTTGACTTTTCCATGCTTAACTACAAGTTAAGTGGTTCTATTGATTATTTTAGCAGGAAAACGGAAGATTTGTTAATAAGTGTTCCTGTTGCATTAAGTACTGGTTTTTACCAGTTTGCCGATTTAAACGCTGGCACTATAACCAACAAAGGGTTTGAGTTAAGCGCAAATTTTAGAGACAATATTGGAGATTTTGGCTACAATATCGGTGGCAATTTTACCTATGTAGTAAATGAATTTACAAAACTACCCGACGGGATTGATTATATACAGCTTAACGATAAGCGAATTTCGATAGGCAGGCCATTAGGTTATTTTTACGGACTAAAAACCGAAGGAATTTACCAAAGCGATGCTGAAGTACCCGGTACGCCAGGATACGCTGATGCGAAAGCGGGGGATATAAAATTTGCTGATATAGATGGGGATAAAAAATTAACTGAAGCTGATAGAACTTATTTAGGAAGCCCTATCCCCAAATTCTATTATGGAATTAATTTGGGTGCTAATTATAAGTCGTTCGATTTGTCCATAGTATTACAAGGGGTGGGGAAATATACAGTTAATAACGGTCCCCGTCAAGGTCTGGAAAGTATGAACTCATCACAAAACCAAAGTACAACTGTGCTAAACAGGTGGACGCCTACTAATAAAAGCAATACCATGCCTCGTGCCAATAGCGGGTATAATACAAACAATGGTTTTACTGATCGATTTTTAGAAAATGCTGCATTTCTTCGTGTAAAAAACCTGCAATTAGGGTACAATATAAAATCAATTTCTGCAGTAACGCATGGAGTTATTTCTTATGCCCGGTTTTATATAGGAGTTTATAACCTTTTTACATTTACCAATTATTCAGGATACGATCCAGAAGTTACGAGGTTGCAGACTTTTGCCGGTGGGGAAAACCAGTTTTTAAATGGATATGATAACGGTAATGCCCCCCAGCCAAGAATGGTTCAATTTGGATGGCAAATTAATTTTTAATGTTTTACCTAACAGTTATAACTTACTTATATGAATAAAAAGATTCTTATGCCTTTTCTTTTGCTGGGTTTAACCGGCTTAGGAACTACTGTATTCGTAGGATCATGCAACAAAATCGAGCTGACCCCATTAGATAAAACTACCACTTCCACTTTTTATACAAAAAAAGCGGATTTTGATGGAGGTTTGTTTGGGGCCTATTCCTCCATGCAGGATTTATGGGCTATAAACAGCGCCACTGCTTTTGGTGGGCAAAACGGGTGGGGGGCATTTTGGGTAGTAAGCATGCTTGCAAGTGATGATGCTGAATTTAATACATCTCAGAACAATTCGGCTGCTGATGTACAAGACATGGATGCACTAAATTTAAGAGCAAACGACAGGTCTATTTTTACTGTCTATGCAGAAACATATGAAGGAATAAACAGGGCCAATATTGTATTGGAGGCGGTTGATAATGGCAAAAATAATCTTACTGATGCCGAGAAGAAGGCCATCGTTGCAGAGGCAAAATTCTTAAGAGGTTTCTTTCATTTTTTGGCGGCTCAAATGTGGAAAACAGCCCCACTGGTAACAGAAACAGCAAAAACGCTTCAACAGACTTATAAGAATAGCGATCCAACAGCTCTTTTGCAGGCTTGTTTGGATGATTTCAAGGCTGCGGCTATCGATTTGCCATCATCATGGGATGACGCCAATACGGGTCGGGCTACCAAATGGACAGCACGGGCTTACGAAGGAAAAGTAAATGCATGGATGAAAAAATGGAATGAGGCTGTTGCTGCTTTTGAAGATGTTGAAAAGAATGGAGGATATGATTTACTACCCGTTTATGAAGATGTATTTGCTTCAGCAAATGAAAATAGTAAGGAATCAGTTTTTGAAGTTCAGTTTGGCGGACCTTATTCAGACGATAACAGCTGGATATTGGACGATAACGGAAATGAAGACTTTAAATCTACCCAGGGTACTGCTCGTATCTGGTTCTTTAATGCACGTATAAATGGCGGCGGGGTGCGCTGGTATGTACCCACCAAAAAATTGAAAGCTTTGTTTGATGAAGAGCCGGGTGACAAAAGGTTGGATGCAGCTTTGTATTATAAGGAGGGGGAAGACTATACCGCCTATGATGGCGGAGGCGTAACTCCGGGCATATTTACTACGGCCCTTCCGCCTGCCGCTACGTCACAATCACCTACTGGCCTTGCCATTAAAAAATATATGGGCAGTAAAAACACGGATCCGGCATTTTATAGAAATGGTGTTACCTTTAACAATGAACGCTTTCTCAGGTATCCTGAAGTATTGTTATTACACGCCGAAGCTTTGTTAAATGGTGGTGCTCCTAAAGGCATAAGTGCCTATCAAACGGCGGATGCCTGTATAAACAAAACAAGGAACAGGGCTGGATTAAGTAATTTGTCTGGAGCTACGATAGCGCAACTTCAAAAAGAAAAACAAAAAGAGCTTTGTTTTGAACCGGCCCGGTATTTTGACATGATTCGTTGGAATGTCGGCGGAGCAAAAATTTTCCCTTTCCCGCAGGCTGAAATTGACAGAAATCGTGGAGGGTTGGTGCAAAACCAATAACAGAGCGAATATTCTGGTTAGATATAAGCTTTTTTTCGATAGCAAGTAATTGTTTTTATAAAATCGACAGGCAGATACAAATCTGCCTGTCGATTTTATAAAGGGAGCTATGGTATTTAGGAGCTTTAAAGGAAAAGGCCAATCCGACATTTAAACGGTCTCATTCTAAACATCATGACAACGAAAGAGCTTTCTGCAGGTCAGTAATACATTGCTCAACACATCTTTGTTTCGTCACTATGACAATAGCGTTGTAATGCCTATCGAGTATAAAATGATTTATGCAATTGGTAAATTAAAATTTCCTATGTATTTAAGAGTTAAAATAGTTTGTCTGTTTGTAATACTTTTTTCTGTTTCTGCCTGTAAAAAAAACAATACCGTATTCAGGGAAATCAGTTCCTCTGAAAGTGGTATTGATTTTAATAATAAACTCAACTATACAGATTCTCTTACAGTACTTGATTTTGAATACATGTTCAATGGAGCAGGTGTTGCATTATGTGATATTAATAACGACGGGCTGCAGGATATTTTATTTACCGGAAACATGGTTCCTGCAAGGCTTTATCTCAACAAAGGCAACCTGTCTGCCGGACAGGCAGGTTTAACGTTTGAAGACATAACTGAAAAAAGCGGATTAAAAACAGAAGGATGGTGTTATGGTATTGCTGTGGTAGATATTAACCAGGATGGTTACCAGGATTTTTATATCTGTAAATCTGGAAATAAAAACACACCGGCTTCACAAAGGCATAATTATTTTTTCATCAACAATGGCCCTTCCCCCTCTCCAAATGGAGAGGGCCGGGGTGAGGTCACATTTACAGAATCTGCAGCAAAAATGGGACTAGATGATGATGGCTACGATGTACAAGCTGCCTTTTTCGATTATGATAAAGATGGAGACCTGGACATGTACCTTATGCGTAATTCTTTTGTAAACTACAATCGAAATAATGCCCGGGAAATGAAGTCTAATATGGAAACATCGTCAACCACTGACAAACTTTTCCGCAATGATGGCCCTGTTGTTTCCCTCCCTTCGGGGGGAAGGAAGGGGGGCTTTACGGATCTTTCCAGAGAAGCTGGTATTACGATAGAGGGTTTTGGGTTAGGGGTGGCCGTGTGTGATATTAACAAAGATAACTGGCCTGATGTATACGTATCAAACGATTTTATCACCAACGATTTGGTTTGGATAAATAATCATGACGGCACCTTCACTAATAAAGCGAATGAATATTTGCGGCATCAAACTTACAATGCAATGGGGAATGATGTGGCTGATTTTAATAATGATGGCTATGATGATATCGTAACAGTGGATATGCTTCCCCCGGATAATAAGAGATGGAAACTTACGATTCCCGGTAACCGCTACGACGAATTTAATAATTCAGTGAATCTGGGTTATGCTCCACAATATGTACGTAATACTTTACAGTTAAATAATGGCGATGGAACCTTTAGTGAAATTGCACAGGTATCAGGTATCAACGCTACTGAATGGAGCTGGGGCCCTTTGTTCGCTGATTTTGATAATGATGGCTGGAAAGATTTGTTTGTTGCAAACGGCTATAAAACGGATATAACCAATCTTGATTTTATGACGTATGGCAAACGGGCTTTGTTCATGGGTACTCCCGAGGCCAATCGCAGAGAAAGATTAAAAATACTACAAAATTATCCCGGCATCTATGTAAACAATTATGTGTTTAGAAATAATCATGACCTTACTTTTTCCGATGTTTCAAATGATTGGGGTTTGGACAAACCCTCTTATTCCAACGGAGCTGCGTATGGCGATTTGGATAATGATGGCGACCTTGACCTTGTTGTAAATAATATTGATGCAGCAGCCTCTGTTTATGAAAACCAAACCAATAAACTAAATCCAACAGCAAAGTGGATGGAAGTAAAATTCAAAGGGCCTCCGGGTAACCGTGACGGGCTGG